>JBAZRQ010000109.1:0-6531 GCA_041662925.1 Nocardioides sp.
CGATGAAGGTGATCTCCTGCACCTCACCCTTGGCGATGTAGGACTGCATGCGCGAGGTCTCGACCTCGTCGTAGCCGCCTCCGGGGGCGAGGTACTGGAGGGCGAGCAGCACTGCCACCACGGCGAGCGCGATCCACACCCAGGGACCCTTGAATATGCGCTTCACAGACTTCTCTTCGCTTGTACTGGGCCTGTCGACGTGAGCCCAGGACTGAACACTCGACGGTACACGCCGATCACAGGGGACAGTCTGTCAGCACGGACAACTGCCGGGACCGGGAGTACGAGCGGAGCGAGTACTCCCCATGGAACGGCGAAGCCATTCCACTCAGTCGAAGAGGCGGGGCTGGGGCGAGGCGTGCGCGGGGTCGACGCCGTCGAAGAGGCTGCTGACGGACTCGCCGCGGTGGATGCGCTCGATCGCGGTGGCGAAGAGCCCGGCGACGGAGCGGGTACGCAGCTCGGGCCAGCCGGTGGGGCCCGGCACCGTGTCGGTGGTGACGACCTCGGAGATCATCGGGTGGCCCTGCAGCCGCTCGACGGCCTTGCCGACGAACAGACCGTGGGTGCAGGCGATCGACGCCCCGGTGCAGCCCCGCTCGGCCAGCCGGTCGAGGAGCTCGAGGATCGACCCGCCGGTCGAGATCTCGTCGTCGAGCACGATCGCGCGCTTGCCCTCGACGTCACCGACGATCTCGTCGATCACCACCCGGTCGTCGGCCAGCCGCTTCTTGCTGCCCGCGGCCACGGGCAGGCCCAGGAGCCGGGAGAACTGGGTGGCGGTCTTGGCGTTGCCGAAGTCGGGTGAGACGACCACGCAGTCGGTGAGGTCCTGGCCCTGGAAGTGGTCGGCCAGCTCGCCGAGCGCGGTGAGGTGGTCGACCGGGACCGAGAAGAACCCGTGGACCTGGGGGGCGTGGAGGTTCATGGTGATCACCCGGTCGACCCCGGCGGCCACGAGCAGGTCGGCGACCAGGCGGCCGCCGATCGAGATCCGGGAGGCGTCCTTCTTGTCCGAGCGCGCGTAGGAGTAGTAGGGGATCACGGCCGTGATCGAGGCCGCCGAGGCACCGCGGGCGGCGTCGGTCATCAGCAGCAGCTCCATCAGGTGCTCCTGCGTGGGCGGCGACAGCGGCTGCACGAGGTAGACGTCGCGCTGGCGGCAGTTGGCCTGGAGCTGGGCCTGGAGGCAGTCGTTGGAGAAGCGGGTCAGCTCGACGGCGGACAGCTCGACGCCGAGGTGCTCGCAGATGCCCGTGGCCAGGGCGTGGTGGGCACTTCCGCTGAAGACGACGATCTCGCGCACGTGGCTGCTTCCGGGGGGGTCGAGGCGCTCGGTGGTGCTGAGAGTAGTCGTCGGTGAGCAGTCAGGAGTAGACGTGGGGAGCGAGGGTGGCGATGTCTCGCAGGTTGCGGTAGCGCTCGCGGTAGTCGAGGCCGTAGCCGACCACGAACTCGTTGGGGATGTCCCAGCCGACGTACTTGACGTCCACCGGCATCTGCAGCGCCTCGGGCTTGCGGAGGAGGGTGCAGATCTCGACGCTCGCCGGGCTGCGGCTCGACAGGTTGGAGGTGAGCCACGACAGGGTCAGGCCGGTGTCGATGATCTCGTCGACGACCACCACGTGGCGCCCGGAGATGTCGGTGTCGAGGTCCTTGAGGATCCGTACGACGCCGGAGGACTTGGTGCCGGAGCCGTAGGAGGACACCGCCATCCAGTCCATCTCGACATGACGGGTGAACGCGCGGGCCATGTCGGCCATCACCATCACCGCGCCGCGCAGGATGCCGACGATCAGCAGCTCCTTGCCGGCGTAGTCGCGCTCGATCTCCTCGGCCAGCTCGCCGACCCGCTCGAGGATCTGGGCCTCGGTGAAGAGAACTTTGACGAGGTCGTTCTCGACATGGGCTGCGTCCATGGCGTCAGGATTCCACAACGGTCCGCCGGAACCGCAGGTGGTCTCCCTGGCGGTACGCCGTGACGTGGCCGGGGAGCTGGATCTCCTTCGGGAGCTGGTCGCGGTTCCAGACCTGGCGCTCCAGCGCGTCGACGTGGACCGCGAAGAGCTCGCCGGGGGGGCAGCCCGCGTGGACGGCCGCCAGTCGCAGCATGCGGGTGCGCACCGCCTGCTCGAGCTCCTCGATCGCCCGCACGTCGAAACCGCCGTCGGCGAGGTAGGTCGCCAGCGCCGCCTCGGCGAGCCGGTCGAGCGCCTCCATGTCGGGGCGCAGCTGCTCCGCCGTACGGGCCAAGGTCTCCGCGACGCCCGGGCCGAGCTCGCGCTCGAGCAGCGGCAGCACCGTGTGGCGGACCCGGGAGCGGGTGAACCTCGGGTCGTCGTTGTGCGGGTCGGTCCAGAAGTCGATGCCCTCCGCACGGCAGGCGGCCTCGGTCTGGGACCGGCGGATGCCGAGCAGCGGACGGCGGAACCCGTCGAAGGTCGGCCGCATGCCGGCGACCGAGCGCCCGCCGGAGCCGCGGGTCAGGCCGAGGAGGACCGTCTCTGCCTGGTCGTCGAGGGTGTGGCCGAGCAGGACCGCCTCCGCGCCGAAGTGCCCGGCCATCTCCTGCAGGACCGTGTAGCGCGCCTCCCGCGCGGCCGCCTCGGGGCCCTGGCCGCTCGCCTCCACCTGCACGCGCGCGGAGGCCGTCTCGTCGGCGCCCAGGCCGACCATCTGGGCGACGACGCGGGCCGTGTGCTCCGCGGAGCCGTCCTGGAGCCCGTGGTCGACCGTGACCCCGACGACCCGGCCGGGCCCGGCCCGGGTCTCGAAGACCGCCGCCGCGAGCAGCGCGAGGCTGTCGGCCCCGCCCGAGCAGGCGACCAGCACCGTGCCGTGGCCGACGTCCATCACCCCGCGGCGCCGTACGGCGAGGCGGACGGCCGCCACGTCGGCGTCGAGGCTCATCGAAGGACGCGGGTGACCCAGGCCTCCGGGTCGGCGATCTCGGCCTTGGAGGGGAGGTTCTCGGGCCCGGCCCAGACCGCGTTGAACTCGGCCATCCCGACTTTGTCGACGACGGCACGCACGAACGCGGCCCCGTCGCGGTACTGCGCCATCTTGGCGTCGAGGCCCAGCAGCCGGCGCAGGATCCGGTCGAGGGTGCCCACGCCCTTGCGGCGCTCGTTGAAGGCGCCGCGGATCCTGTCGACGCTCGGGATCACCGAGGGGCCGACGCCGTCCATGACCACGTCGGCGTGGCCCTCGAGCAGCGACATCACGCCCGTGACCCGGTCGAGGATCTCCTTCTGCTCGGGCGTGCTCATGACGTCGACCAGGCTGCCGCCGCGTACGCCGCCCTTGAGCGCGTCGGTGACCCGCTTGAGGCCGTCGTCGAGCAGCTTGGCCGGCTCGACGGTGCCGGCGAGCGCCTCGATCTCGGAGAAGAGGTGGCCGCGCATCCACGGCACCGCGGTGAACTGCACGCGATGGGTCTCCTCGTGCAGGCAGACCCAGAGGCGGAAGTCGTGGGGGTCGGCGTTGATCTCGCGCTCGACGTGGACGATGTTGGGCGCCACCAGCAGCAGCCGCCCGTCGGGCTCGTAGAACGGGTCGAACTGGCCCAGGACCTTGCTGCCCATGAAGCCCAGCAGGCCGCCGACCTCGGCGCCGGTGATCCGCGAGCCGACCTTGAGCGCCAGGCCGGTGGGGGGCTTCTTGGCCGAGAGCTTGTCGACCAGGGGGCCGATGACGACCTTGAAGCCGTCGGCGTTGGCGCGGACCCAGCCGGCCCGGTCGACCACGAGCACCGGGGCGTTGTGGTTGGCCGCGACCAGTCCGGTGAACTCCCGGACCAGCCCGGTGGAGCGCCCGGCGCCTGCCCGCAGCTCCTCGACCACCTCGTCGGCCTCGTCGCGGCCGACCTCGGGGCCGTCGCCGGCGATCTTGGTGCCCACCGAGACGGCGAAGTCCCAGTCGACCATCGACTCAGCGGTCGGGTTCGTCGTCATGCCCCGAATCTAGCGGGGGCCCGTTCGGCAGCCCGTTCTCAGCCCGCTGCGCCGCAGTGGCAGGCACCGAGGGCGGCAGCCGCGGAGTCGAGCGCGTCGCGGGCGTCCAGGGTGTCGACGAGGGCGACCCGGTCGGACATGAGCACGAACAGCATCGGGTTGCCGTCGAGGTCGGTCACGACCCCGGCCAGCGACGAGACCCCGGTCAGGGTCCCGGTCTTGGCGCGCACCCGCCCCCGGCCCTCGGCGGGGGCGTCCTCGAAGCGCAGCGCCAGCGAGCCGGTGAAGCCGGCCACGGGCAGCCCGCTCACGACGGAGCCGAGCTCGGGGCGGGTCGTGGCCAGCCGGAGCACGTCGAGCAGCACCCCCGGGGTCATCGAGTTGCGCCGCGAGAGACCGCTGCCGTCGTACAGGGTCGCGCCGGTGAGGTCGACGCCTGCGGCCTTCAGCGTGCGTACGACGCCGCGGCGGCCGCCCGCGAACGACGCCTCGCCGCCGGCCGCGATCCCGACGTGGCGCAGCAGCACCTCGGACGCCTCGTTGTCGCTGACCTGCAGCACCTGCTCGACGATCTCGCCCAGCGGGGCGCTGCTCACCGACGCGACCTGGTCGGCTGACTCCGGCGCGGTGCCCGGTGTCGGCGCCCCGGTCACCTTGACGCCGGCGGCGGCGAGCGCGGTCGCGAACGCGGTGGCCGCGGTCAGCGCGGGGTCGGCCACCCGGCCGAACCCGGTCGGGGAGCGCCCCTGGTCGACCCACAGCGCCGTGACCGGAGAGACCACACCGTCGGGCACGTAGTCGGGCTCCCACTGCGGGCTCGCGCTCGGACCGGTGAACAGGCCGGCGTCGTACTCCACCCGGACCTGGCGTACTCCTCGGGCCTTCAGCTTCTTGGCGGTCTGTGCGGCGAGGTCGGCCACGTCGGCGCGGGGCGGGTACGGCGGCCCGTCGTCCGTGTCGTCGGTGTCGGCGCCCTCGTCGGGCTGCGCCGCCTCGAGGAACGGGTCTCCCCCGCCGACGAGGACGACCCGGCGCGGCCCGGCCCGGAGCACCTGCGTCTCGAAGGTGCGCTCGGGCCCGAGCGCCAACAGGGCTGCCGTGGTGGTCACCAGCTTCGTGGTCGACGCGGGCACCGCCGTACCGGAGCCCTCCTCGACCAGCGGGCGGCCGCCGGTGAGCGGCGCGACCGCTGCCAGCACGTGCCGCCCCAGGTCGGGGTCGGCGAGGTAGGGCGCGAGCGCCTTGCGCACGGCGGCCGCGCTGAGCGCCCCGGACCGTACGGCGGCGGCCACCTGGGGCGGGCTCGTCACCGGTGGCAGGTCGAGCCCGTCGGGCGCCGCGACGGTGACCGGGTCGGCCCCGGGCGAGGGCTGGTCGCGGTCCAGCCAGCGGTCGACGAGGCCGTAGTGCCAGGAGGCGACACCGCCCACGATGAGGGCGAGCGCCAGCAGGATGCCGATCGTGCGGCGCATCTCTCAACCTCCTCGTGGCTCCCGACGGCCTCCCGACTGCGCGTGCGGAGCCATTGTGCGGGACAATGGCGGCCGGCCTCGCCGGGGCCTGCCGCAGCAGACAGACATTCCGGAGGATGACGTGCTCGAGTTCGACGTACTGGTGGAGATCCCCAAGGGGGAGCGCAACAAGTACGAGGTGGATCACGAGAGCGGTCGGATGCGCCTCGACCGGATGCTCTTCACCTCGACGCAGTACCCCGCCGACTACGGCTACATCGAGAACACCCTCGGCCAGGACGGCGACCCGCTCGACGCGCTCGTCCTGCTCCAGGCACCGACGTTCCCGGGCTGCCTGATCAGGTGCCGCGCGATCGGCATGTTCCGGATGACCGACGAGGCCGGTGGTGACGACAAGGTCCTGTGCGTCCCCTCCAAGGACCCGCGCCAGGAGCACCTGCGCGACATCAACCACGTGCCGAAGTTCGACCGGCTCGAGATCCAGCACTTCTTCGAGGTCTACAAGGACCTCGAGCCCGGCAAGTCCGTCGAAGGCGCCGACTGGGTCGGCCGCACCGAGGCCGAGCTCGAGGTGCACGCCTCCTTCAAGCGCTTCCAGGACACCGGCGGCTCGGCTCACTGACCGAGCCTCGCCCGGCTAGCCCTTCACGGCGCGGAAGTAGGCCATCGCGCCGGACCACTCCAGGGTGACGTCGGCGCCGCCCTGGGCGTGCAGCCACAGCTGCACGTCCTCGCCGGTGCAGCCCGGTCCGATCAGGCCGGTCAGCCGGCCGATCCGGCGTACGGGCGCGTGCTGGATCCCGGAGTCGTTGAGCAGCGCGCTGCCGGTGAAGACGCCGCCGGGGCGCAGCACCCGCATCATCTCCACGACCGCCCGGGCCGGGTCCGGGAAGCAGTGCAGCCCGGTGAACGACGCGACCAGGTCGAAGGAGCCGTCGGCGAAAGGCAGGTCGGCCACGTCGGCGAGGTGGGTCTCGACCTGGTCCTCGACCTCGCGCGCGTAGGCCGCCGACATGGTGCGCTTGAGCATCTCCGGCGAGATGTCGGCGGCCACGTAGCGCAGCCCCTGGTCGGGCCGGAGTCCGCGCAGGCCGACTCCGCCGCCG
>JBAZRQ010000110.1:0-6506 GCA_041662925.1 Nocardioides sp.
AGCCCTCGAGGACGTGACGGGTCTCGCCGACGTAGGCCGCGATGATCTGCATCGACTGCGACACCGAGATCACCGGGAACCCGGTCTGGCGAGCGACCCGGTCGGCGGTGCGGTGCCGGGTGCCGGTCTCCTCCGAGGGGATGGTGTGGTCGGGCATCAGGTGCACGGCCGCCCGCAGGATGCGGGTCAGGTCGCCGTCGACGATGATCGCGCCGTCCATCTTGGCCAGCTCACGCAGCCCGGTGGCGGTGAACGGTACGTCGAGCGTGAAGCCGCCAGTCGCGATTGAGTCGACCAGCTTGTCCTGGCCCATCACGATCAGCGCGCCGGTCCGACCGCGCAGGATGCGCTCCAGGCCGTCGCGCATGGCGGTGCCCGGTGCGATGGAGGCGAGGGTCTCGCGCAGGCGCAGGACCTCGTCCGAACGGTCGACTGCCACGGTGCTCCCTGGGGATTCTTGGTCGCCCTGGGTGTCGGGCGCTCCGATCTTAACCTTCGTCGGCGCTGCGCAGCCCCCGCTTTGTCGTACGGCCTACGCCGAGGCACCGCAGCGCCGAGGCGACGTCGGGCACCTCGACCACGCGCAGGCCGTCGACGGTGCGGTCGGTGGAGGCCGGGCGTACGCCGCCGGGCCGGCCGGGCGCCGCCGGCACGATCGCCATCCGGAACCCGAGCCGCGCGGCCTCGGCGATGCGTTGGGGCAGGTCGCGGACCCGCCGCAGCTCGCCGGCCAGCCCGATCTCACCCATCGCGACCACACCGGCGGGCGGCGCCGTGCCGTAGGTGGCCGAGGCCAGCGCGAGCGCGACCGCCAGGTCGCTCGCGGGCTCGTTGAGCCGCGCGCCGCCGACCGTGGAGGCGAAGACGTCGTGCGCGTGGAGGCGGATGCCGCAGTGCTGCTGGAGCACGGCCAGGACCATCGCGATCCGGGAGCCGTCGAGCCCCGACGTCGTGCGCCGGGGTCGCTCGAGCGCCGACGGGGTGACCAGAGCCTGGACCTCGGCCAGCAGCGGGCGCCGGCCCTCCATCGTCACCGCCACACAGGTGCCGGGCACCTGGCCGTGGTGGTTCTCGATGAAGAGGCCGGTGGGGTCGGTGACCGCCGTGATGCCCTCGGAGCCGAGGTCGAAGCAGCCCACCTCGTCGACCGGGCCGAAGCGGTTCTTCACGGAGCGGAGCATCCGGAAGCGCGAGTTGCGGTCACCCTCGAAGTGGAGCACCACGTCGACGAGGTGCTCGAGCACGCGGGGGCCGGCGATCGAGCCGTCCTTGGTGACGTGGCCGACCAGCACCACCGTGATGTTGCGGGTCTTGGCGACCCGGATCAGCGCGGCCGCGACCTCCTTGACCTGGGTGACGCCGCCGGGGACGCCCTCGAGCCCGGGCGCGCCGATGGTCTGCACCGAGTCGACGACCAGCAGCAGGGGCCGGACGTCCTCGATGTGGGTCAGCACGGCCCCGAGGTCGGTCTCGGCGGCGAGGTAGAGATCGTCGTGGACGCCGCCGGTGCGGTCGGCGCGCAGCCGGACCTGGGAGGCGGACTCCTCGCCGGTGACGTAGAGGGTGCGGCGCTGGTAGCGCGCGGTCTGCGCGGCCACCTCGAGCAGCAGCGTGCTCTTGCCGACCCCGGGCTCTCCGGCCAGCAGGATCGCGGCGCCGGGGACCAGCCCGCCGCCCAGCACGCGGTCGAGCTCGGGGACCCCGCTGCTGCGGAACGCCGACTCCTCGACCGACACCTGGCCGATGGGTACGGCGGCCCGGGTGACCGGGGTGGCGCCGGTGCGGGAGGTGGGGGCGGCGGTCTCGGCGACCGACCCCCAGGCCTGACACTCGCCGCAGCGGCCGACCCACTTGCCGGTCTCCCAGCCACACTCGGTGCAGCGGTATGCGGGGCGAGGGGGTTTGGCCATGGCCCGAACGTTAGGCGCTCCCGCCGACAACCCCTCCGGCAACTCACGCAACATCCCCACCTACGGATGAGGGAGCGGCGCGTCGTACGCCGTTATGCTCGCTTGGAACGATCAAGCGATGGAGGGGTGATGAGCCGGATCCCGGGACGGGTACCGACCCAGCCGCCGACCCTTGCCGACGTCGCGGAGCTCGCGGGGGTCTCCCGCCAGACCGTCTCCAACGCCGTCAACAACCCCGAGCTGCTGCGCGCCGACACGCTGGTGCGGGTGCAGGAGGCGATCGAGGAGCTCGGCTACTCGCCCAACCGCGCCGCACGCAACCTGCGCACCCGCGCCTCCCACCTGATCGGGCTGCGGATGAACCCCCGCCAGGAGTTCACCGCCAACGCTGCGATGGACCGCTTCGTCCACTCCCTGGTGGAGACCTCCGGCGAGGCCGGCTACCACGTGCTGCTGTTCACGGGCGCGGGCGCCGACCCCCTGGCCGGGTACGACGACCTGTTGCGGTCGACGGCGGTCGACGCGTTCGTCGTGACCGACACCTACCTCGGCAACCCCCAGGCGGCGTGGCTGCGCGAGCGGCGCGCGCCGTTCGTCGCGTTCGGCCGGCCGTGGGACGACGCGGAGGCCACCCACCCGTGGGTCGACGTCGACGGCGCCGCCGGCACCGAGCTGGCGACCCGGCACCTCCTCGACAAGGGCCACGAGCGGATCGCCTGGATCGGCTGGCGCAAGGACTCCTGGATCGGCCAGGACCGCCGGGCCGGCTGGAGCCGCGCCCTCAAGCAGCGCGGGCTCCCGACCTCCGGCCTGGCGTCGCGGGTCGAGGACACCATCTGCAGCGGCCGCGAGGCGAGCGCCATCCTGCTCGACGAAGCGCAGCCGTCGGCGTTCGTGTGTGCGTCCGACACCCTGGCCATGGGAGTCCTGCACACCCTCGCCGACCGGGGCCTGCGCCCCGGGGAGGACGTGGCCGGGATCGGCTTCGACGACTCGCAGGTGGCGCAGGTCGTCCGCCACGGGCTGACCTCGGTGCGCCAGCCGCTCGAGGACGTCGCGATCCAGATCGTCAACGCTCTCGAGGGGCTGCTCGCGCACCCACCGCGGGTGGACCCCGGCATCCTGCTCACGCCCACCCTGGCCGTGCGCGGGTCCTCCTAGACCTCAGAAGCGCTTCGACCAGACGTTGACCGCGTAGTCGACCTCGGTCCCCTCGTGGTGGCGCAGGATCTCCTCGGCCACCGACGGCTTGAACTCGATCCGCACCACGGCCTCCAGGTCGGCCCTCGAGCCGAACGACCACCCCATGTCGACCGGGGTGCGGGTCCAGCCGCGGGTGGCCCAGAACCGCTCGATCTCCTGCGGGCTCGGCAGGTGCGGGAAGCCGCGCCGGAACCACGCGCCGAACGTCGACCGGGAGCCGTCGTTGTCGATGACGAGCGCGGTGCCCCCTCGCCGTACGACGCGGTCGAGCTCGGCGAGGCCGGGCTCGCACCCGGGCCCGAAGAAGTAGGCCCAGCGCGCGTGCACGACGTCGACGGAGGCGCCCGGCAGCGGGACCTCCTGGGCGGTGCCCTGGAGCAGGGTGACGTTGCCGAGCGAGCGGGTACGCCGCCGGGCCAGCGCCAGCAGGTCGGGGTGCGGCTCGACGCCGACGACCTGCGCGGCGGTGGCCGCGAAGCCGGGCAGGTGGAAGCCGGTGCCGCACCCGAGGTCGAGCACGGTCGCGCCGGCCCAGTCGGCCAGCGCGCGCAGCGCCGCGTCGAGGTGCCCGTGGGGGTCGACGGCGCGGTTCTCGACCTCGTACGTCGCGGTGTGCTCCCAGATGTTGGGGCTCGCGACGGTGCCCCGGGGCCTCACCGGCTCATCCGCCGTGGGTCAGAGACGGACCAGGCCGGTGGGGGTCTGCACCTGGACCGCGATCACGCCGGGGGTGCCGTGGGGAGCGACCCACTCGACCTTGACGTCCTCGAGCGGTGCCTCGACGGTCTCGCCGAGCCACTCGCTCACCCGCTGTGGGTCGCCCGCGATCTCCAGGCAGGCAAGGGAGAACTTGCCATCGGCGCCGGCGGACGGGTGCAGTTCCGCGGGGCTCTCCCACTGGATGAAGAACGGCAGCTGCGGGTCGGAGATCAGCCCGTTGACGCCGATCTGGCGCCAGCGCAGCTCGGTGCCGTCGGGACGGTGCCGGCTGCCGATCGCGGCGGCGCGGCCGAGGCGCGCCTCGACGCGGCTGATGTCCGTGACGGCCACGACCCAGCCGAGCCAGCCGCCGCCGAGGGCGGAGCGGGCCTTGACGGCCTGGCCGAAGGGGGCCTTGTCGGAGGCGGGGTGGTCGAGTGCCTCGACCACCTCGAGGTAGGTGTTGCCGGCGAGGGCGAGGGTCATGTTGCGGGTGCCGAACCGTGGGTGGACACCGCCGTCGGTGAACTTCCGCCCGAGCGCTGCTCCGATGCGCTCGGCGGTGCCCACAAGGCCATCGGGTCCTGCTGCATACGAGAGATGATCCAGGCGCATACCGATCATTCTGCGCACCGCGGACGGGTGCTCGTGCAGGGGGGTCCGGTTCTCTTGACGTCGAGAGAACCGCGTTCAGTGCGGGTCGGCGGGGTGCAGCGCGAGGGCCGAGCGGGAGCGCACGTGCGCGTCGCAGTGCCGCACGAGCTCGGCGTACGCCGCGGCCCCCATGAGCTCGGTCAGCTCGGCCACATGGGTGATGTAGACGGGGTCGACGGCCACGTGCGCCTCGGTGTTGCCTGAGCAGTACCAGTCGAGGTCGTGGCCGCCGGCGCCCCATCCGCGGCGGTCGTACTCGGTGATCGTGACCTCCGTGTACGTCGTCCCGTCCTGGCGCTCGACGTTGCGGAACCGGCGCCGGATCGGCAGCTGCCAGCACACGTCGGGCTTGGTCTCCACGGGGTTGCGCCCCTGCTCCAACGCCAGTCCGTGCAGGGCGCAGCCCGCTCCCCCCTGCCCGGTGGGCGGAGCGAAGTCGGCGCGGTTGTGGAAGATGCACGCGCGCTGCCCCGCGACCTCGAGGGTGAGGGTCTTGCGCTCGCCCTCCTCGTCGGTCTCGATCCAGTGCTTCTTCTTCACCTCGCGGCCCGGGTGGAACTGCCACTGGGTCTCGTCGAGCTGGGCGACGTACGACGCCACCCGCTGCTCGTCGTCCTTGTCGGCGAAGTGGGCGCCGAGCGTGCAGCAGCCGGTGTCGGGGGCGTCGGCGTAGATGCCCTGGCAGCCCTGGCCGAAGATGCACATGTAGCTCGAGGTGAGCCAGGTCAGGTCGCAGCGCATCACCTCGGTGGGGTCTGCGGGGTTCTCGAACTCCACGAAGGCGCGCGGAAAGACCAGGTCGACTTCGGGCATGGCGGAAGACTACGCGGGTGGCGACGGTACGTTTGTCCCATGCGCCTGGGTGTTCTGGACATCGGTTCCAACACCGGCCACCTGCTGGTGGTCGACGCCCACGGTGGCGCGGCGCCGCTGCCGGCCTACTCCTACAAGCAGCCGCTGCGGCTCGCTGAGCACCTCGATGAGTCCGGGGCGGTCACCCAGGCCGGGATCGACGCGCTCACCACGTTCACGGCCGAGGCGCTGCTGGTCGCCGAGGACAAGGGCTGCGAGGAGATGCTCAGCTTCGCCACGTCCGCCGTGCGCGACGCCGTCAACTCCGACGCGGTGCTCGACCACGTGCTCGCCCGGACCGGTGAGCACATCGCGGTGCTGTCGGGCGAGGACGAGGCGCGGCTCACCTTCCTCGCCGTACGCCGGTGGTTCGGCTGGTCGTCCGGGCGGCTGGCGGTCTTCGACATCGGTGGCGGCTCGCTCGAGATCGCCGGCGGCACCGACGAGCGCCCCGACGTCGCGTGGTCGCTGCCGCTCGGGGCGGCCCGGCTCGCCCGCTTCTTCGCACAGGACCCCGACGAGGCGGCGATCCGCCGGCTGCGCAAGGAGATCCGGGCCGAGATCGCCCGCGACGCCGGCCACTTGCTGCGGGCCGGCACCCCGCACCGCGCCGCGGCGACGTCCAAGACGTTCCGCTCGCTGGGCCGGATCTGCGGGGCCGCGCCGTCCGGTGACGGGCAGCTCGTGCCACGCACCCTCCCGCTGAGCGCGCTGCAGGAGTGGATCCCCAAGCTGGTCGCGATGTCGCCCGAGGAGCTCGCCGAGCTGCCCGGCGTCTCGGCCAACCGCACCCACCAGATCGTGCCCGGAGCGCTGGTCGCCGAGGCGTGCATGGACATCTTCGACCTCAGCGAGCTCGAGATCTGCCCGTGGGCGCTGCGTGAGGGCGTCATCCTGGAGCGCCTCGACACCTTCAGCGTGACGGACTGACCCCGTGGCGTCGCGCATCGGACTCTCGACCGCCTCGGTCTACCCCGAGTCGTCGGCGCACGCCTTCTCCTACGCCGCGCAGCTGGGCTACGACACCGTCGAGGTGATGGTCGGCATCGACGCCCTGAGCCAGCAGACCTCGGCGATCAAGCAGCTCTCGGAGCACCACGCGATCCCGGTCAGCGCCGTCCACGCGCCCTGCCTGCTCTTCACCCAGCGGGTCTGGGGCACCGAACCGTGGGGCAAGCTCCAGCGCTC
>JBAZRQ010000111.1:0-6504 GCA_041662925.1 Nocardioides sp.
CGCCTATGATCGGCAGGTGCCTACGGTCACGCTCACCGAGGCCGAGACCGAGCGGCTGACCCGCCGCGGTCTGCGGCTGGCGCAGCTGACCGTGGCCTACAACGTGGTCGAGGGCGCGGTCGCGGTCACCGCCGGCCTGCTGGCCGGCCTGGTCTCGGTGATGGGGTTCGGCTTCGACTCAGCCATCGAGTCCATCGCCGCGGTCCTCGTCGGTCTGCGCCTGGCGGCGCGGCTGCGGCACGGAGAGGCCGACCAGGCCAAGGAACGCCGCGCGCTCAAGGCCGTGGCCGTCACGTTCTTCGTCCTCGCCGCGTGGGTCACCTTCGAGGGCGTCCGCAGCCTGGTCGACGGCGACGAGCCCGACCGGTCCACGGTCGCATTGGTCCTGCTGGCTGCCTCGATCGTCGTGATGCCGCTGTTGGCCGCAGCGAAGAAGCGGGTCGCGATGGCGCTGGGCGGCGACCGGCTCATCCTGGCCGACGCCGCCGAGACCCGGATCTGCGTCCTGCTCAGCGTCTCGACCCTGCTCGGCCTCGCGCTCTTCGAGCTCACCGGTGCCGGCTGGTGGGACCCGGTCGCCGGGTTCGTGGTCGCTGCGTTCGCCCTCCACGAGGGACGAGAAGCCTGGGAAGGCGATCTCGTCGAGGGCGAGGACGAGGACGACGACTGACCCAGGGCACTAGATTGCGGTCATGCTGGTCTCCGAACGCATCGGTCAGTTCTTCCTCGAGAGCGAGAGCGGCCGCGACCGCCTCGAGTACACCGAGTACGGCGCCGGTGACGCCTGGGTCGTGCTCCTGCACGGGCAGCTGATGCCCCGGCGGATGCACGCGCCGCTGGCGCGGGCGCTGGCCGCCGAAGGGCTGCACGTCGTGACGCTGGACCTCCTCGGGCACGGTCGCTCCGACCGCCCCGCCGACCCGTTGCTCTACTCGATGACCGCCTTCGGCGAGCAGGTGGTCGCGCTGCTCGACCACCTCGGCGCCCCCCAGGCCGTGATCGGAGGCACGTCGCTCGGGGCCAACGTCTCCCTCGAGGTCGCCGTCATCGCGCCCGAGCGGGTGCGTGGCCTGATCATCGAGATGCCCGTGCTCGACAACGCGCTGGAGGCCGGGATCCTCGCGTTCGCCCCGATCCTGTTCTCGGCGCGGTTCCTGCCGTTCACGATCAACACCGTCCGCCGGCTCACC
Source organism: Nocardioides sp. (assembly GCA_041662925.1). Taxonomy (GTDB): domain Bacteria; phylum Actinomycetota; class Actinomycetes; order Propionibacteriales; family Nocardioidaceae; genus Nocardioides. The sequence goes on from JBAZRQ010000111.1 coordinate 1,191, forward strand.
CGGCCGATCCCGCGCGGCATCGTGCCGTTCTGGGCCGGGATCGCGCTCGACACCCTCGACCAGCGCGCCGACGCGATGGCGGCGGTCGTGCACGGGCTGTTCTTCGGCCGGATCGCGCCCTCGTCGAAGCAGCGCCGGGCGATCCGGGCGCCCGCGCTGGTCGTGGGACATCCCTCCGACCCGATCCACCCGGCGGCCGACGCGGAGATGCTCGCAGGCGAGCTGCCGAACGCCACGTTCGTCAACGCCCGCAGCATCCTCGAGTGGCGGCTGTGGCCCGACCGGCTCAACCGTGCCGCGATCGGCTTCGCACTCGGCTGCTGGAAGACCCCGCGTCGCAGCCGTCGTACGGGGGCCTAGCAGGCACACTAGGGGGGTGCCTCTCTACCGCGACGAGGCGATCGTGCTGCGCACCCACAAGCTGGGGGAGGCCGACCGCATCATCACCCTGCTCACCCGTCACCACGGGCGGGTGCGTGCGGTCGCCAAGGGCGTACGGCGGACCACCTCGAAGTTCGGCTCCCGGCTGGAGCCGTTCACCCACGTGGACCTGCAGCTCGCGGAGGGGCGCAACCTCGACATCGTGACGCAGGCCGAGACCAAGTCGGCGTTCTCCGCCGGGCTGGGCGCCGACTACGAGCGCTACACGGCCGGCACCGCGATGCTCGAGACCGCCGAGCGGCTGGTCTCGGAGGAGAAGCAGCCCTCGCTGCAGCAGTTCCTGCTCCTGGTGGGTGGCCTGCGCGCGATGGCGGCGGGGGAGCACAGCCCCGGGCAGGTGCTCGACTCCTACCTCCTGCGCTCGCTGTCCGTCGCCGGCTACGCCCCGTCGTTCGACGCCTGCGCCCACTGCGGCATCGAGGGACCGCACCGGTGGTTCAACCCGTCGATGGGCGGGATGCTGTGCACCACCTGCCGGCTGCCCGGCTCGGCGAGCCCCTCGCCCCAGGTGATCGCGGTGCTCGGCGCGCTGCTCGCGGGGGACTGGCCGGTCGTCGAGGCGGCCGACCCGCGCCAGCTGCGCGAGGCGAGCGGGCTGGTGACGGCGTTCCTGCACTGGCACCTCGAACGAGGCCTGCGCTCGCTGGAGCACGTCGAGCGATAGCGTCGACCCGTGAAGCGAGCCGTCCGCCAGCCCACGCCGCACCCCTCGGGTGCCCGGCCGCCGGCGATCCCGAAGGACCTGGTCCCGGCACACGTCGCGATCGTCATGGACGGCAACGGCCGCTGGGCCAAGGAGCGGGGGCTGCCGCGCACGAAGGGCCACGAGCAGGGCGAAAGCTCGCTCTTCGACGTCGTCGAGGGCGCCATCGAGATCGGGGTGAAGGCCGTCTCGGCCTATGCCTTCTCGACGGAGAACTGGTCGCGCTCGCCCGACGAGGTCAAGTTCCTGATGGGCTTCAACCGCGACGTGATCCGGCGCCGCCGCGACGAGATGCACGAGCTGGGCGTCAAGGTCCGGTGGGCCGGGCGGGCGCCGCGGCTGTGGAAGTCGGTGATCCGCGAGCTCCAGGTGGCCGAGGAGCTGACCAAGGACAACGACGTGCTGACGCTGACCATGTGCGTCAACTACGGCGGACGCGCCGAGCTCGCCGACACCGCGCGCCGGATCGCGCAGGAGGTGGCGGCGGGACGGCTCAAGGCCGACAAGGTCGACGAGAAGACCTTCGCCCGCTACCTATACGTGCCCGAGCAGTCCGACGCCGACCTCGTCTGGCGGACGTCGGGCGAGCAGCGGCTGTCCAACTTCATGCTCTGGCAGGCCGCCTACAGCGAGCTGGTCTTCACCGACATCCTCTGGCCCGACGTCGACCGCCGGGCCCTGTGGCAGGCGATCGAGATCTACGCCGGCCGGGACCGGCGCTACGGCGGCGCCGTGCCCAACTTCACGTCGTAGACGCTCAGCCGGCCGTCGAGCGCAGGAACCAGTCGACTACGCGGGGGCCGTTGACCTGTTCTCGTGTCGTCGGCTGACCGAGTCTGGGAGTGTGTCCTGGGGCGGGAGAGGATGGACGTGCATGACGGTGAGGGAGGCCAGCTCGGGTCACGGTGACCTGACGGCCACTACGTGGGCGCGCGACCGGTTCGCGGACCCGCGGGCGGCCCAGTCGGTCTGCGCCGCGCTCTTCCTCTTCGACCTGGTGGTCCGCTTCAGCGGAGACTCCGTCAGCGGCACCTGGCCACGTGTGGGAACGACGATCATCGCCGTCCTCACGCTGCTGGCCTACGTGCTGCCCTGGCCGCGGCTCCCCGCCTGGGCCCCGATCGTCGTGGCCCTGGGTGACCTGTTGGCCATGGGGCTCAGCCGGCTGGACACGACGGGCGGCGGCACGGGCATCCTGATGGTGCTGCCGGCCCTCTACCTCGGGCGCTACTACGGGCGTCGCGGGGTCATCTTCACCATGTTGGGCGGCGCCCTGCTCGTGTCCCTGCCCGGCGCCATCTACTTCCAGGGTGACGGGCCCAACCTCTCGCGGAGCGCGCTCACGTATGCGGTGGCGGTCCTGAGTGCTTTCGCCATGGCCGAGGCCGTCACCCGCATGCAGCTCCAGCAACGGGTCTCGGCCGCGATCGTCGACAGCGTCGACGTGGGGCTGATCCTGCTGGACGAGCACGGCACCTACCAGGCGATGAACCGGCGCCACCTGGACTTCATGCGCCTCGCCTTCCCCACCGGGCACGCCGGCAGGGCCGGCCAGCTGGGGATGGTGTACGGGCCCGACGGCACCAGCCTGGTCCCCGAGGACCAGATGCCCACCTTCATGGCGGCCCATGGCCACGAGTTCGACGACGTGCGCATCTGGGTGGGCGACGACCCGGTGACCCGGCGGGCGCTGTCGGTCTCGGCGCGCGTCGTACGAGACGAGGGGGGCAGGTTCGCCGGCGCCGCTCTGGCCTACAAGGACGTCACCGACTTCATGCGGGCGCTGGAGGTGAAGGACGAGTTCGTCTCGTCGGTCTCCCACGAGCTGCGCACCCCGCTCACGTCGATCCACGGCTACGCCATGCTGCTGCTGGAGCGCGATGACCTGCCCGAGCAGGCGCGGGCACACCTCGCGGTCGTGGTCCGTAACACCGATCGCCTGCAGCGGCTGGTCGGCGACCTGCTGCACGCCGTCCAGGTCGACGAGGACGCGCTGCACTTCGAGCGGGTCGAGACCGACCTGACCCAGGTCGTCCGGCAGGCCGTGCTCGCCGCGGAGCCCGCGGCGCGGGCCTGCCAGATCACGTTGCGGGTCGACGCGCCGGAGCACCTGCTGCTCAAGGTCGACCCCCAGCGGATCGCCCAGGTCGTCGACAACCTCGTCTCCAACGCCGTGAAGTACACCCCGGCCGGGGGCGAGGTCGTGGTCCAGGTCGGGATCGACGCCAACCGGGTGGAGATCGCGGTCACCGACACCGGCGTCGGCATCAACGCGGCCGACCGGGACCGCCTCTTCACGCGGTTCTTCCGGGCGCGGCGGTCCGCCGAGCAGTCCATCCAGGGCGTCGGTCTCGGGCTCAATATCACCCGCAGCATCGTCGAGGGGCACGGCGGCCGGATCGACGTCGAGAGCGAGGTGGGCCGCGGCAGCACGTTCCGGGTGCGGCTGCCGCTCAGCGGGTCACCGGACCTCGGGCCGAGCAGCTCCGACGGGACCGGCTGACCCCTGCGCAGTGGTGCTCAGCGACAGGAGGGGCAGGTCCCGAAGATCTCCAGGGTGTGGCTCACGTCGCCGTAGCCGTGCTCACCGGCGATCGTGCGGGTCCAGCGCTCGACGGCCGGCCCCTCGACCTCGACGGTGGCGCCGCACGCGCGGCACACCAGATGGTGGTGATGGGTGTCGGAGCAGCGCCGGTAGATCGCCTCGCCGTCCTCGGTGCGGAGCAGGTCGACCTCGCCGGACTCGACCATCCGCTGCAGCGTGCGGTAGACGGTCGCCAGGCCGACCGGGTCACCGCGCCGGGCGAGCAGCTCGTGGATGTCCTGGGCCGAGCGGAAGTCGTCGAACGACGACATCGCGGCGGCCACGGCCAGGCGCTGCTTGGTGGGGCGCAGGCCGGAGTCAGTGCTCGTCATAGTGCCTCCCGTGGGGCGCGTGCCGATGACCGTCGTGGACGTAGTCGACGTGGTCGCCGTGCTCCACCGCGACGTGGCCGCAGTCGGGTCCGTGGTCGTGGGGGTGCTCGTCGGTGACCTGGTGCGTGATCGGTGGGTCGCTCGCGAACGGCTCGCTGATCCGGGCGCGGTGCCGCAGCCAGGCCCCGATCGGCCAGGTGACCACGAACCCCGCGAGGGACAGCAGGACGATGGTGGGACCAGGCTGGACGTTGGCGCCGAACGGGGCGAGCGCCGCGATGACCAGGCCCCCCAGCGAGGCCAGGGTGCCGAGCGCCATGGCCGCGCCGAGCGTCGTACGGAACGAGCGGGTGAGCTGCTGCGAGGTCGCCACGGGGACCACCATCAGGGCGGAGACGAGCAGCAGGCCGACCGTGCGCATCGCCACCGTCACGCTCACGGCGGCCAGGACGGCGACCAGGACGTTGTAGAACCTGACGTTGAGGCCGGCGACGCGGGCGAACTCCTGGTCCTGGGAGACCGCGAAGAGCTGCGGGGCGAGCCCCACGCACGTGGCGATGACCAGGGCCGCCAGGCCGATCGTGATCAGTACGTCGGTCTCGGAGACCGTGGTGATCGAGCCGAACAGGTACTGCTGCAGGCTGGCGGCCGACTGCCCAGCCAGACCGGTGACGAGCACCCCGCCGGCGAGGCCGCCGTAGAACAGCAGCGCCAGCGCGACGTCGCCGTTGGTGTGGCCGCGCTCGCGGATCACCTCGATCAGGACGGCGCCCAAGACGGCGACCACGACCGCGGTCCAGGTGGGGGAGGTGCCCGTGAGCAGCCCCACCGCGACCCCGGTGACCGCGACGTGTCCGAGGCCGTCGCCCATCAGCGCGAGGCGCCGCTGGACGAGGTAGGTGCCGACGGCGGGCGCCGCCAGGCCGGTGAAGAACGCGGCGATCAGCGCCCGCTGCATGAACGGCAGTGAGAACAGCTCGAGGTTGCTCACGGGTTGCCCTCCAGAGGCGAGGAGACGTGGGGGGCGTGGTCGTGGTGTTGCGTCCGCTGGTGGTGATGGTGGGTGTGTGGCTCGCCCAGCCACGGGTCGTGGACCTCGTGGTCGGTCAGCGGTGCGCCGTCGTAGGCGATGCGACCGTCGCGCATCACGACGGCACGGTCGACGAGCTCGGCGAGGGGGCCGAGCTCGTGGGTCACCAGCACGATCGTGGCGCCGCGCGACTTGAGCTCCCGCAGCGCCTCGGCAAGGGCCAG
>JBAZRQ010000112.1:0-6487 GCA_041662925.1 Nocardioides sp.
AAGTACTTCGGGTACGACCAGGTGAAGGCCGAGAAGCTGATGATGGAGGTCCACGAGGACGGCCGTTCGGTCGTCAGCACGGGCAGCCGCGAGGAGATGGAGCGCGACGTCCAGGCGATGCACGAGTACGGCCTGTGGGCCACGCTCTCGAAGTCCGAGTAGCGGCGTGAGCGGGTTCACCCGGCACCGCCGCAGCCAGCGGGTCATCGCCAACTTCACCGGCTTCGAGGCCGACCTGCTGCGCTCCCTGGCCTCGCAGCTGGTCGAGCTGCTGCGCAACGAGTCGGCGGTGCCGCGCGAGGACCAGGACCCGTTCGAGGCGATGATGGACTTCTCGGGGCCGACCTCCGAGCCCGAGGACCCCGTGCTCGCCCGGCTGTTCCCGACCGCCTACCCCGGCGACGAGGAGGCCGCATCGGAGTTCCGGCGCTTCACCGAGGGGGCGCTGCGCGACGGCAAGGCGGCCGCGGCCTGCACGATCATCGACACCCTCGAGGAGGCCGGGCTTCCCGAGCAGCTCGCCGAGGACGGGCTGATGATCGACGTCGAGCTGGACGAACCGACCGCCGAGACCTGGCTGCGCTCCTTCACCGACGTGCGCCTGGCGCTGGCCAGCCGCCTGGGCGTCGAGGAGGACGACGACGACTACTGGCTCAGCCTCCCGGACGACGACCCACGGGCCCAGGCCCACGACATCTACGCCTGGGTGGGCTACCTCCAGGAGACGCTGGTCGATGCCCTGAGCGGGTGACGGTGGCGCGGATGAAAGACTCCGGCCCATGCGTTTTCCACGACTGCTGATCGCTGCCCTGGCGCTCGCCGCCGCCCTGACCGCTTGTAGCGGGGACGACTCCGAGCCGAAGGGCGAGGACCCGCCGACCTCCGCTCCGACCACCGACGACCCCAACGCCCCCGGCGCCGAGGGCCCCTGCCGCGTCGAGGTCGAGGTCACGGGCGCCGCGACGGACTCGTGGGAGGGCAGGGGGACGGTGCGGGTCGGTGACACCGACGGCCCTCAGGCGATCTACCAGGCCGTCAAGGGCGACAACCTGGTCATGGCCTACTCCAAGGGGCCGGACTTCCCGCCCTCGGTCACCGTGACCCTGGGTGACCGGACCTTCGCCAGCCGGCCCGGCAGCGCCGAAGGGCTCGACATCCGCGTCAACCGCAAGGGCGCCGAGATCGACACCACGGCCCTGGACATCGACGGTGACGAGGCGAACGTCGCGGTCACCTTCGACTGCCGCAAGTCCGCCAAGGGCTGAGCGTGCCGATCCCTCCGTTCGTCGTCGAGCTGCGCAAGCTCGTCGGGACCCGCGAGCTCTGGCTGCCCGCGGTGACCGCGATCGTCGTACGTGACGACCACCTGCTGCTCACGCTGCGCGCCGACAACGGGCGGTGGGCGCCGGTCACCGGCATCGTGGACCCGGGGGAGGAGCCCGCGGTCGCGGCCCGGCGTGAGGCCCTGGAGGAGACCGGGGTCGAGGTCACGATCGACCGGCTCGCGTCTGTGAGCGTCAGCCCGCAGATCACCCACACCAACGGCGACCTCGGGGTCTACCTCGACCTGACCTTCGCCTGCACGTGGGTCGCAGGCGAGGCCCGGGTCGCCGACGACGAGAACACCGACGTGCGGTGGTGGCCCCTCGACGGGCTGCCCGAGATGAGCACGTTCCTGGTGGCCCGGATCGAGGCGGGTCTGTCGGGCGAGACGGTGACCCGGTTCATCAGCTGACCCCTCTACCCTGGGGGGGTGCTGACCATCGACCAGGCGACGTACGACGCCATCGTCGCGCACGCCAAGCGCGACCACCCCGACGAGGCGTGCGGCATCGTCGCCGGCCCCCAGGGCAGCGACCGCCCCGAGCGCCTGGTCGAGATGCTCAACGCCGCGAGCAGCCCCACCTTCTACGAGTTCGACTCCATGGACCTGCTGCAGCTCTACAAGCAGATGGACGCGAACGACGAGGAACCGGTGGTGATCTACCACTCACACACCGCCACCGAGGCCTACCCCAGCCGCACCGACATCGGCCTCGCGCAGGAGCCTCAGGCCCACTACGTGCTGGTCAGCACACGTGAGCACGGGAATAACGAGGGCCCTGTGGAGTTCAGGTCATACAGAATCGTCGACGGCGAGGTGACCGAGGAAGAGGTCGCCGTCGTCGCGCAACTGAGCAGCAACTGAGGAGTCTCTGACATGGCCATCGAGGTCCGGATCCCGACCATCCTTCGCACCTACACCGGCGGCGAGAAGGCCGTCAGCGGTGACGGTGCGAGCCTGAGCGCGCTGATCGACGACCTCGAGGCCAACCACCCGGGCCTCAAGGAGCGCCTCCTCGATCCCGACAGCAATGGGGGCGAGCTGCGCCGGTTCGTCAACGTCTACGTCAACGACGAGGACGTGCGGTTCATCGGCGGCCTCGACGCCGAGCTGAGCGACGGCGACGAGGTCGTCGTGCTCCCTGCCGTCGCGGGCGGCTGATCCGCGTGGCCGGCCGGCGTACCTTCGTCCTCGTCGACGGCGAGAACATCGACGCCACGCTCGGCAACTCCCTGCTCGGACGGCGCCCGCTCCCCGAGGAGCGCCCCCGCTGGGAGCGGGTGACGGCCTACGCCGAGTCCCTCTGGGACCAGCCGGTCGTCGGCCTCTTCTTCCTCAACGCCTCCAACGGCCAGCTGCCGGGCAGCTTCATCCAGGCGCTGCTGGCCATGGACTACCGGCCGATCCCGCTTGCCGGCCGCAGCGACGAGAAGGTCGTCGACGTCGGCATCCAGCGCACGCTCGACGCGCTGGTCGGCCACGACGACGACGTCCTGCTGGTCAGCCACGACGCCGACTTCGCGCCCCACCTGCAGCGCCTCGTCGGTGGTCAGCGCCGGATCGGTGTCGTCGGGCTCAACGAGTACGTCAGCATCCAGTTCAACGACCTCGACATCGAGATCCACGATCTCGAGGACGACGTCCAGGCGTTCAACGTCCCGCTCCCGCGCGTGCGGATCATCGACCTCGACGACTTCGACCCCGAGCGCTTCCTGCGGTAGCGAGACCGCTCCGAACCCGAAGGACCTCCCACACATGCGCTACGACAACCTGCTGGCCTCCGTCGGCAACACGCCGCTCGTCGGCCTGCCGCGGCTGTCGCCGACCCCCGACGTACGGCTCTGGGCCAAGCTCGAGGACCGCAACCCGACCGGCTCGATCAAGGACCGCCCGGCCCTGAAGATGATCGAGGAGGCCGAGAAGGACGGGACGCTGCGCCCCGGCTGCACGATCCTCGAGCCGACCTCCGGCAACACCGGTATCTCGCTGGCGATGGCCGCCAAGCTCAAGGGCTACCGCCTCGTGTGCGTGATGCCCGAGAACACCTCCGAGGAGCGGCGACAGCTGCTGCGCATGTGGGGGGCCGAGATCGTGTCGTCGCCGGCCGCGGGCGGCTCCAACGAGGCGGTTCGCGTGGCCAAGCAGGTCGCGGCCGAGCACCCCGACTGGGTGATGCTCTACCAGTACGGCAACGCCGCCAACGCGCTCGCCCACGAGGAGGGCACCGGCCCCGAGATCCTGGCCGATCTGCCCGGCATCACCCACTTCGTCGCCGGCCTCGGCACCACCGGCACCCTGATGGGCGTCGGCCGCTACTTCCGGCGCGCCAAGCCCGAGGTCAGGATCGTCGCTGCCGAGCCGCGCTACGGCGAGCTGGTCTACGGCCTGCGCAACCTCGACGAGGGTTTCGTGCCCGAGCTCTACGACGCGGGCCTGATCGACTCGCGCTTCTCGGTCGGCCCCCGCGACGCCGTACGCCGGGTGCGTGAGCTGCTCGAGCTCGAGGGCATCTTCGCCGGCATCTCGACCGGTGCGATCCTGCACGCGGCGCTCGGCCAGGCCGCCAAGGCGGTCAAGGCCGGCGTGAGCGCCGACATCGCGTTCGTCGTGTGCGACGGCGGCTGGAAGTATCTCTCCACCGGCGCCTACGAGGGCACCATCGACGAGGCCGAGGAGCGCCTCGAGGGCCAGCTCTGGGCCTGATCGCGGCTACCGTGGGGGCGTGTTCCTCCGTGCTCTCGTCCTCGCCCTGGTCGCCACCGCCTGGTTGGTGACCCCGGCTCACGCCGCCGAACCCGTCAGCACCCAGCCGCCCGTGGTGGAGGGGTCCGCCGTGGTCGGCAAGGTACTGAGGTCGGGCCGCGGCGGCTGGGAGCCGTCGGAGGTCACGGTGACCTTCCAGTGGCTGCGCGACGGTACGGCGGTCCCGGGTGCCACCGCGCGGGGCTACCGCGTCGAGCCGGCCGACCTGCACCACCGCCTCTCGGTCCGGGTCACGGCGACCAGCGCCGAGGGTGAGACCGCTACCGCGACCTCGGAGTCCACCGCGCGGGTGGTCCGCGGGCGCCTGGTCAACCGGCGGCTGCCCGGCGTGATCGGCACCAAGCGCTTCACCCACACCGTCGAGGCGTCACTCGGCCGCTGGTCGCAGACGCCGGGGCGGGCGTCGTACCAGTGGCTGCGCGGCAACCGCCCGATCCCGGGCGCCACCCACCGCCGCTACCGCTTCGTCCCCGAGGACGTCGGCCGCCGGGTCCGGGTCCGGGTGGTGGTGGGCGCCGCGGGCTACCACCCCGCGACCGCGATCTCACCGCGCGCGGAGCAGGTGGCGCACCGGGTCGACGTGCGACGCACGGTCACCTACCACGTCGAGACCCGCGGCCGGATCACCACGAGCGTGCGCGAGTTCGCGCGCCAGGCGCAGCAGACCTACAGCGACCCGCGTGGCTGGCGGGGCAAGGGCGTGCGCTTCGTGCGGGTCGACCGGCGCGGGTCGTTCACTCTGGTGCTCTCCGAGGCGTCGCGGGTGCCCGGCTTCTCCTCGGGCTGCAGCAGCGAGTGGAGCTGTCGGGTGGGCCGGTTCGTGATCATCAACCAGACCCGGTGGAAGCACGCCTCCCCGGCGTGGAACGCCGCCCAGGGGGCGCTGCGTGACTACCGCCACATGGTCGTCAACCACGAGACCGGGCACTGGCTCGGCCGCGGGCACGTGGGGTGCCCGGGTCCGGGGCGCCTGGCGCCGGTGATGATGCAGCAGTCCAAGGGCCTCGGGGGTTGCCGGTTCAACCCGTGGCCGACCCTCGGCGAGCTCCGCTGAGCCGAGCCTGGCTGAGCGCGACTACTTCGACGGCGCGATGTCGGCCGCGGTGCTGCGCAGCAGGTCGCCGCGCTCCTCGCCGCCCGCCTCGATGCCGCCGAGGTCGGCCATCAGCTTGCGTGCGGCCTCGAGCGTCCCCTTGAGGTACTTCCAGCTGAGCCCTGAGTCCTCGAGCTCGAGCGCGTAGATCGCGGCGGTCAGCCCCTGGACGACGTTGTCGTTGATCTCGGAGGCCTGGCGGCGGCGCTCGTGCGCCTCGCCGAGCCGTACGGCGGCCGCCTGGCGCTCATCCTCGGCATGCACCCGGTCGGTGATGTCGATGCAGGTGCCGCGCATCCGCACCGGGCTGCCGGTGCCGTCCATGAGGACCTGGCCGTTGGAGGAGAGGTAGCGGACCTCGCCGTCGGGGCGCACGATCCGTTCCATCATCTCGTAGGGCTCGCCGGTGGCGTAGGCGTGCTGGTGGATGGCGGTGATCCGCTCCCGGTCGTCGGGGTGGATGTGACCCAGGAAGCGCTCGTAGGAGGCGTTGAACGACTGCGGCTCGTGGCCGTAGATCCGGTAGAGCTGGTCGGACCAGCGGTTGGTGTCGGTGGGGATGTGCCAGTCGTAGTCGCCCATGTTGGCGAGCCGCTGGGCGTTGTCGACGCGCTGGGTGAGGCTGGCGAGCTCCGCCTCGGCCGCCTTCCGGGCCCTGGCCTGCTCGAGCAGCACCGCGGCCAGCTCGGCGGCCACCACGTGCTCGCGCTCCACCGACGCGGCCAGCAGCAAGGCCAGCTCGTCGGCGACGGCCTGGACGGCAGATGTCTCGTCGGAGTCCGCAGCGCGCGCGAGCAGCTCCTGCAGTCGGGCCATGACTCCAGTGTCACCCTAAGAGGGGTCTTGCGCGGCGACTCGCGAGAATCAGTCGGTCAAGACTCGAAGCTGCTGGTTGGCGTCGAAGCGGCTGCCCGGCACCGGGCCGAGCCCCAGCAGGTCGGTGACCAGGTTGGCGAGGTCACCGTTGCGCACCGGCTGCCGGCCGGTGAGGTCGGGCCGCGTCCGCCCGGGGTTCTCGTAGGACGGGTTCATCGCATAGAGGTCGCCGTGCTCGACTCCGGGCCCCCAGGCGATGAACGGCACGCGGATGTCTCCCAGCTCCTTGACCTGGTAGTGGCTGGGGCCGATCCCCCCGTGGTCGGCGGTGAGTACGACGATCAGGTCGCCGAGCTCCGCGTGGCTGTCGATCGCGGCCAGGAGCTTGCCGACGAGGGCGTCCACCCGGCGTACGGCGTCGAGGTAGGCCGGCGACATGAACCCGTGGTCGTGCCCGGTCCGGTCGGCGACCCCCAGGTGCAGGAACGTGA
>JBAZRQ010000113.1:0-6464 GCA_041662925.1 Nocardioides sp.
GCCATGTCGTCGCCTGAACCAACCGCTGACCCGTCACAAACTCACGCCGAAACCCCGGTGACCCGTCACTAACTCACGCTCTGCCTCGCTGACCCGTCAGAAAGTTTCTGACGGGTCACCGTGGGCAGGGACGTCGCGGGGGCGGCCGGTGGAGAAGAGCACGCCGGTGACGATCAGCACCACCACACCGCCGCCGCCGAGCAGCAGCGGGACCAGGATCGTCGCGAGCAGGCCCACCACGAAGCTCCCGAGCGCGGGCGCCGGACCGACGACCACCGTGCCGCCGCCGGTGCAGGCGATCTCGACGCTGCCGGAGCCGGGTGCGAACGTGACGGACCCGGTCCAGCCGGTGTCGCCCTCGGAGCGGGTGAAGTCGCCGCTGACCGACCGGGTGGCGACCTCGTCACCGGTGTCGGGGTCGGTGACCACGCAGGTCTGGGTCAGGCCGTCCTCGAGCCACAGCATCCGGCGGTCGTCACCCTCGAGCCGCACGGTCTCGGGTCGGTCGTTGGCGTCGACCGTCGCGTCGGTGTCCAGGAACCCGGTCAGCGTCCAGGCGAAGAGCCCCACGAAGGACACGATCGCGGCGAGCACGAGCGCGCCGCCGACCACGAACCACCAGGCGCTGGGGCGACGGCGTCTCGCTCGCGGGGGAGCGACGTACGGTGAGGTCGGAGGCTGGGTCACCACCTCAGAGTGCCCGATTTCATCTGCTCCGTGCACCTCTGGCAGAATCAGCCGCTGAGTCCTGCGCGCCGGACCCTCTCATCCGGACGCCGCAGAGCCCATCGAAGCTCCGGCACCGTGTGTTCCCCACCCGGTGCCGTGTCCTTCACCCACCACGAACCTCAAGGAGACACCACAACCGTGGCCGTCAAGATCCGTTTGAAGCGCCTGGGCAAGGTCCGGGTGCCGCAGTACCGCATCGTCATCGTCGACTCGCGCAAGAAGCGCGACGGCAAGGTCATCGAGGAGATCGGCAAGTACCACCCCAAGGAGGACCCGAGCTACATCAGCGTCGTGTCCGACCGGGCGCAGTACTGGCTCGGAGTCGGCGCTCAGCCGACCGAGGCCGTGGCCAAGATCCTCAAGATCACCGGTGACTGGCAGACCTTCAAGGGCATCTCCGGCACCGAGGGCACCCTCAAGGTCCGCGAGCCCAAGCGCGACAAGCAGGAGATCTTCAACGAGGCGCTGAAGGAGTCGGCGAGCGAGCCCAAGGGCGACGCGACGACGACCAAGAAGGCCGCGAAGAAGTCCGCCAAGAAGGTCGAGGAGCCCGAGGCTCCCGCCGCCGAGGCGCCTGCTGCTGAGGCTCCCGCTGCCGAGGCTCCCGCCGAGGCCGCTGCCGAGACGCCTGCTGCCGAGGCGCCTGCTGCCGAGGCCGCTGCTGAGGCTCCGGCCGAGGCCACCGAGCCGAAGGCCTGACGCTGATGCTCGCCGACGCTCTCGAGCACCTCGTCCGGGGTGTCGTCGACAACCCCGACGACGTGTCCGTGCGTGACAAGCAGCTGCGTCGTGGCTCGATCCTCGAGGTCCGGGTCCACCCCGACGACCTCGGCAAGGTGATCGGCCGCGGCGGACGTACGGCGTCCGCGTTCCGCACCGTCGTCTCGGCCCTCGCGGGCCGCGGCGGCGCGCGGATCGACTTCGTGGACGTCGACCGTCGTCGCTGAGGCTCCCTGCTTCTTGGCTGGCCCGATCAACGCTTGAATGGGTGTCGTCCTCCGGGACGGCACCCGTTCGGCTTTCTTAGAAGAGGTTCATCGTGGAGTCCATCGACGTCGTGGTCGGCCGGATCGGCAAGCCGCACGGCCTCCGTGGCGAGGTGACCCTCGACCTGAAGAGTGACGAGCCGGAGCGCCGGTTCGCAGCGGGCGCCACGCTCGCCGTACAGCCTCCGTCCGGCTCGGCCTTCGCCCACCGCACGCTGACCGTCACCCGGTCGCGGTGGCACCAGACGACGCTGCTGGTGACCTTCGAGGAGCTCACCGACCGCAACCAGGCCGAGGCCGCGCGCGGGGTGGTGCTCAGGACCACCGTCGACGCGTCCGAGACCCCGGACGACCCCGACGAGTACTACGACCACCAGCTGGTCGGCCTCACCGCCGTCGACCTCGACGGGCGCGAGCTCGGCACCGTCACCGCCGTCGCGCACGGCGGTGCCCAGGACCTGCTGACCGTGCGCACTCCCACCGGACATGACGGGCTGGTCCCGTTCGTGAAGGCGCTGGTGCCCGAGGTCGACCTGGCCGGCGGCCGGATCGTGGTGGCCGACCGTCCCGGACTGGTGACCCCACTCGAGGACGACGCGTGAGGCTCGACTACCTCACGATCTTCCCTGACTACCTCGCCCCCCTCGCCTTGTCGCTGCCCGGCAAGGCGCAGGACCGGGGGCTGATCGACGTCCACGTCCACGACCTGCGCCAGTGGACCAACGACCGCCACCACACCGTCGACGACACGCCCTACGGCGGCGGCGCCGGCATGGTGATGAAGCCCGAGCCGTGGGGCGAGGCGTTCGACGCGCTCGAGGTCGACGGCGCCACCCTGGTGGTGACCACGCCGTCGGGCGAGCCGTTCACCCAGGCACTGGCCCGCGACCTCGCGACGCGGGAGCGACTGGTCTTCGCGTGCGGCCGCTACGAGGGCATCGACCAGCGGGTGCTCGATCATGCCGCCGGCCGGGTCGAGGTGCGTGAGGTCTCCATCGGCGACTACGTGCTCAACGGGGGAGAGGTGGCCGCGCTCGCGATCACCGAGGCGGTCGTCCGGCTGCTGCCGGGGTTCATGGGCAACTCCGAGTCGCTGACGGAGGAGTCCCACGAGGACGGCCTGCTGGAGTACCCCGTCTACACCAAGCCCGCCTCGTGGCGCGGCCTGGACGTGCCCGACGTACTGCTGTCGGGGGACCACGGCCGGATCTCCCGCTGGCGCCGCGACCAGGCGGAGCGGCGTACGGCGGAGCGTCGGCCCGACCTGCTCCACCCCAGCGTGGCCGGGTCCGAGTGGGAGGTGGTGGCCGCCACCCGCGCCGACGCCGGCGAGCTGCTTACCCTGCAACGCGCCTGCTGGCTCCAGGAGGCGATCGCCAACGACAGCGTCACCGGGATCCCGGCCCTCCACGAGACGCTCGACGACGTCGTCGCGTGGCTGGCGGACTGGACCACCTTCGTGGTCCGCTCCCACGGCCGCCTGGTCGGCGCCGTCCGGGGGCGGATGGAGGACGACGCCTGGGACATCGGGCGGATCATGGTGGCTCCCGACCTCCAGGGGCGCGGGCTCGGAAGGCTGCTGCTGGAGCACATCCAGGCGGTGGCGCCGGCCGCGGCGACGTCGTACGTCCTGTTCACGGGGGCGGGCAGCGCCGACAACCTGCGGATGTACAAGAAGGCCGGCTTCCGGCTGCGACGGGACCTGCCCGCGCCGCCCCTCGCGGTGGTGCTCACCAAACCCAGACGCTGATTTCGGCCGGGGGCCGGCGCTGTGGCAGACTCGTCCCTCGGTCCAGTCGGCCGAAGGTCCGCTCCGAGAAGCACCCGGAGGGTCCGCGTTCGGTTCCTGCCACAGGGGGAGCCTTGCGCCGCCGGCCACACGACAGGACCGACCCCGCACCACCATCCGATACCGCGGCTGACCTGTGGCACTCGTGAGGAGAACACATGACCAACGTGATTGCCGAGCTCGGCAACGCCAGCAAGCGCGACGACGTCCCCGCCTTCCGGGCCGGTGACAACATCAAGGTCCACGTGAAGGTCGTCGAGGGCAACCGCTCCCGCGTCCAGATCTTCCAGGGCGTCGTGATCCGGGTCCAGGGCTCGGGCATCGGCCGCACCTTCACCGTCCGCAAGGTCTCCTTCGGCGTCGGCGTCGAGCGCACCTTCCCGCTGCACTCCCCGATCTTCGAGCAGATCGAGATCGTCACCCGCGGTGACGTGCGCCGGGCGAAGCTCTACTACCTGCGCAACCTGCGCGGCAAGGCCGCCAAGATCAAGGAGCGTCGCGACGTCTGAGTCCCGGCCCCGCCGAGACCCACCACGTTCTCCCTACACTCTGCGCGTGAGCACCGACGAACGCGGCGACGTGTCCAGCGACGGACACGTCGACCCGCCCCCTGAGGGGGACGACGCCCCCGCAGAGGGTGCGCGCAAGCGCAAGCACCTGCCGATCTGGCAGGAGACGATCCTGCTGCTCGGGGTCGCGATGGTGCTCGCGATCGTGATCAAGGCGCTGTTCGTCCAGGCGTTCTACATCCCGTCGGAGTCGATGGAGCCTGGTCTGGTCGAGAACGACCGGATCCTGGTCCAGAAGGTCTCCTACTGGTTCGGTGGCTCCCCGTCACGCGGCGACGTCATCGTCTTCGAGGACCCGGGCGGCTGGCTCGGGGCGGCCGAGGACACCGGCCCGACCAACACGTTCACGAAGGTGATGGCCAAGATCGGCCTGTACCCCTCCGGCGGTCACCTGGTGAAGCGCGTCATCGGGGTCGAGGGCGACGTCATCAAGTGCTGCGACAAGGGCCGGATCACCGTCAACGGCCAGCCGCTCGACGAGGACACCTACCTCCAGCCCGGCGTCGCCTGCCATGGGCCGATGAACGGCACCAAGTGCTCGTGGGAGGTCCCGCCGGTGCCCGAAGGGCACGTCTTCGTCATGGGCGACAACCGGGCGCACTCGGCCGACTCGTCGGCCCACCTGTGCACCCCCGACGAGACCGAGTGCACCGACAACCCGTTCATCGACGTCGATCTCGTGGTCGGCAAGGTGTTCGTGCTGGCCTGGCCGCGCGACCGCTTCGACTGGGTCGGCCGCCCCGAGACGTTCGACGACGTCCCCGACGCGCCCTGACATGAGCGACCTGCCCCGCGGTCTGACCGTACGCCGGGACGCCGGCCTCTACGGCTACGAGCGCGCCCTGCGCCGCCACGGCATCGAGCCGATCGCGGGCGTCGACGAGGCCGGGCGCGGCGCCTGCGCCGGTCCGCTGGTCGCCGGCGCGGCGATCCTGCCGGCGGGCAAGGCGGGGATCATCCCCGGGCTCGCCGACTCCAAGCTGCTCACCGAGAAAGCCAGGGAACGCTGCTACGAGCAGGTCGTGCGCCGCGCGCTGGCCTGGTCGGTAGTCGTGGTCGAGCACGACGAGTGCGACCGCCTGGGCATGCACGTCGCCAACGTCGAGGCGCTGCGCCGCGCGGTCGCGCTGCTCGACCTGCCGCCCGCCTACGTCCTCACCGACGGTTTCCCCGTCGACGGCCTCGGCGTGCCGGGGCTCGCGGTCTGGAAGGGCGACCGGGTCGCGGCCTGCATCTCCGCGGCCTCGGTCCTCGCCAAGGTGACCCGGGACCGCCTGATGACCGAGCTCGACCGCGAGTGGCCGGCGTACGACTTCAAGACGCACAAGGGCTACATCACCGAGGGGCACACGGCGGCGCTCACCGAGCACGGCCCGTCGCCCGTGCACCGCAGACGCTTCGTCAACGTCCGGCGGGCCGCCGGGCTCGAACCGGTCGTGGATGTGCAGAATGGGCTCCATGCCGGACGAGCGGGTGGATGAGGGATGAGTGCCGAGGAGCTCGAGAAGTACGAGACCGAGCAGGAGCTCACCCTCTACCGCGAATACCGCGACGTCGTCGGCATCTTCAAGTACGTCGTCGAGACCGACCGCCGCTTCTACCTGTGCAACCAGGTCGACGTGAAGGCGCGCACCGAGGCCGGTGACGTGTTCTTCGAGGTCTCGATGACCGACGCCTGGGTCTGGGACATGTACCGCCCGGCCCGCTTCGCCAAGAACGTCAAGGTGCTGACGTTCAAGGACGTCAACGTCGAAGAGCTCAACCAAAAGGACATAGATCCGCTCCAGACGTAGTCACAACGGGCCATCTGGGCGCCGTCGGCTACCTGTGACCC
This sequence comes from Nocardioides sp., assembly GCA_041662925.1. GTDB lineage: Bacteria > Actinomycetota > Actinomycetes > Propionibacteriales > Nocardioidaceae > Nocardioides. The sequence goes on from JBAZRQ010000113.1 coordinate 5,908, forward strand.
CGCGTACGGCGTACGCTCAGGCGCGGGGCGGCATGGGACAGTCCTCAGGGTCTAGGTGGTTCACGCATGATGGGTCGTCGTTCGAGGCGCCGTGACGACGGCGCCGCCGCCGTCGAGTTCGCGCTCGTCGTGCCCCTGCTGCTGATCCTGGTGTTCGGCATGATCACCTACGGCTATCTGCTCAGCTTCCGTCAGGGCATGAGCCAAGGTGCGTCCGAGGGCGCCCGCGCCGGCGCAGTCTGGGCCGCCGCCTACCAGACGACCCAGGACTCCGCCCGCATCGCTGCCGCCAAGACCCAGGTGGACAACGCGCTGAGCAGCTATGGGGTGAGCTGCTCGTCGGGTGCCACCTGCAACGTGACGATCGCCGCCTGCGGGACTGCCAAGTGCGTCACGGTGCAGGTCACCTATCCCTACGGGTCCGACCCGCTCACGCCGGCGTTCCCCTTCGTCCCGCTGCCCGACACCCTGAGCTACACCGCCACTGCGAGGGTGAGTTGAACCGGCGTCGGGACGAGCGCGGCGCCGTCGCCGTGTTCCTCGGGATCACGGTCTCG
>JBAZRQ010000114.1:0-6440 GCA_041662925.1 Nocardioides sp.
AGGACGACAAGCGCACGCTGCAGCGCCGCGTACGCCGCCTGCGCGAGGCGTCGCACGCGGCACCGGGCACACCGCCCGCCGAGGCGCCCTCGGGCCGACTGCGCCGCACGGCCCGGGCGCTGCTGCGGGCCGGGCGGTGAAGGGACTGCGCCGCCCGGACCAGCCTGACGACCCGGACACCGCAGCCGAGGTCGAACGGCTCCGCGAGCAGGTGAAGGTCCTCCGTGGGCGCAACCGCCGGCTCCGCGAGCAGGTGGCCCGGCTCAAGGACCGCGCCGACGGTGCGGTCTCCGCCGTCGCCGAGATCCCCGGCCGGACCCGCCTGGAGGTACGGCGTGACAGCGTCTTCGCCTCCGCCGCGCGCGACGCGTCGATCCTCGAGATCGGCCCCGCCCACAACGCGATCCTGCCCAAGCGCGAGGGCTTCGCCACCCGCACCGTCGACTACCTCGACCGGGCCGGGCTGATCGCGCAGTACCAGGACTTCGCCCACTACTCCCCCGACGACATCGAGGAGGTCGACTACGTGCTGGCGCCGGGCAGCGCGATGAGCGAAGTGATCCCCGAGCGCTTCGACGTCGTGCTGGCCTCCCACGTCATCGAGCACACGACCTCGATGATCGACTTCCTCAACGAGTGCACACGACTGCTGGCCCCGGGTGGGGTGGTGGCGCTCGTCGTACCCGACCACCGCTACTGCCTCGACCGGATCCGCGAGCGCGCCTCCCTCGGCCGGGTCATCGACGCCTCCCTCGCGCCGCCCGCCGTCCACACCGTCGGCACGGTGACCGAGGCGCTGCTCGGCTCCGTACGCCGTGGCGGCTCGACGTCGTGGCGCCCCGGCAACACCAGCCGCTACGGGTTCGTCCACGACCGCGAGGCCGTGGAGGGCTACGCAGAGGAGGCCCGCCGCGCGGAGGGCTACCTCGACGTCCACAACTGGGTGTGCTCGCCCCATCACCTGCGGCTGCTGCTCCACGACCTCGCCGACCTCGGCTACATCTCGGTGCGGGAGACGTTCTTCCACGACACGGTGGGACACGAGTTCTTCCTCAACCTGTCGGTCACCGGCGCCGGGCCCGGCCTCAACCGGGCCGAGCTGGTCACGCTCGCCGAGGAGGAGCGGCGCTCGCTGGACCGCCCGCGCTTCCGCGAGGACGACGGGTCAGTCGCGGAAGCCGCGCTCCCGGCGAGCCTCGACGGCGATCTGCACTAGCCGTTCGGCCCGGGCCGCGAACGAGTGCTCGCGCGCGACGCGGGCCGCCACGGAGCGCCGGTAGTCGTCGTCGCCGAAGACCGCGTCGGGGTCACGCAGGGAGCTGAGCCGCGTCAGGTCCTCGGGCGTGCGCCACACCTGCACCGTGTCGCCGAACAGGTCGGCCAGGCCGTCCACCTCGTCGCTGATGACGCGGGCCCCGCTGGCGACGGCGTCGAAGAGCCGGTTGGAGACGAAGCCCTGCTCCCGCATCTCACCCCAGTGGTCGTTGAGCACGACCCCGGCGCTGCGGTAGTCCGCGCCGAGCTCGGTGTTGGGGAGGTAGTCGCCCTTGATGAAGCGCCGGGGCACGAACTGCCGCCAGTCCTTGCCGTAGATCGACAGCGGCAGACCCTGCTCGACGGCGTCGCGCACGATCGGGCGGTACTCCATCCGCGAGCTGCCCACGAACAGCACCGGGTGCCCGGTGTCGGGCACCGCCCGCTCGGGGTGGAAGAGGCTCGGGTCGGTGGCCTGCAGCAGCGGCTCGACCGGGATCCCCCAGTCGATCGAACGGGCCCGCGACCACGACGTGCTGGCCGCCACCACCCGGTCGTACGACGTCGCCTCGACGCGGCCGACCGCCTCCGGGTGGGAGATGACCCAGGCGATCGTGACGTGCTCGGGGGTGACCGGGTAGGACGTGAGCCCGCGCAGCACCAGTGCGACGTCGTCGTGGCAGCCGGTGACGCGGTCGAACTCCGGTCGCCGGTCGACCACGACCTCCTGCCCGAGGGCGCGCAGTGCCTTGGCGACCGCCTTCGCGAAGTGGGTGTCGCCCCACAGGTCGCCCAACGGCCCGGCGGACGCGGGGTTCTTGATCGCCCAGCGCAGCCGGGGCGGCGCCTCGCGCACCTGGGCGCGCCCGGGGAGCCGGTCGGTCCGGACCAGGGTGGGCTCGGGCACCGCGAGCGCCCGGCGCGAGGTCTCGCCGTGGCGCACCCGGTGGCCGACGACCGTGAACCCGGCCGCGGCCCAGAGGTCGGCGTCGTCGCGCGGCGCCCGGCCCTGCCAGCGGTCGAGGTAGAGCACGCGGTTCTGGACGAAGGCGTCGAAGCGGCCCGCCGTCCGGGACTCGTGGTGGGTGACCCGCGAGTCCTCCCGGACGACGAAACGGCCGGGACGGCTCTCGCTCAGCCGCAGGCACAGGTCGATGTCCTCCATGCCGTTGCGGAAGACCGGGTCGAAGCCGTGGAGGGCGACCACGTCGGCGAAGCGCAGCGCGACCGCGGCACCGGTGAGCGCCCCGAAGGACAGCGCCGAAATGCCCTCGGCGTCCTCCTCGGGGAAGCCCGCCAGCAACGAGTAGGGGATGCCACCCTGGCCCGGGAAGGCCACGCCCGCCGACTGGATGCTCCCGGTCGGGTAGAGCAGCAGCGCCTGGGCCGCGAGCACCCCGGGATCGCCGAGGCTCTCCACGAGCGGGGCCAGCCAGCCGTCGTGCACGGTCGTGTCGTTGTTGAGGAACACCACCGTGTCGCCACCCGCGGCCGGGACGGCCAGGTTGTTGCCGAGCGCGAAACCGTGGTTGACCGCGCTGTGGAGCACCCGCACCCCGCGATGTTGCAGCGGCAGCGCGTCGAGCACGACCGAGACCGGCGCCTCGGAGCCGTTGTCCCACACCACACACTCGACCTCCGGTCCCCCGGTGTCGGTCTCCACGACGGCGCGTACGGCGGCCACGGTCATCGTGGCGTCGTCGTAGGTCGGGATGACGACGGTGACCAGCCCGGCGCGCTGCTCGCGTGCGGCGAGCGCGGCCCAGTCGACCAGGGTCTCGTTGAGCACCACGTCGGTCCAGGTGTCGAGGTGGGCGTGCTCGACCAGGGGGCGCCGGTCCCGCGGCTGGGCCCGGGAGCCCTGGTGGCGGCGGGCGTCGCGCTCGACCCCGACGACCGGCACCGTGTGCAGCGTCGTACGCCGGGCGAGCACCGCGGACACGTCGGCTTCCCAGCCACCAGGTCGGCCGGGGTCGGTGAGGGCGTCGCGCAGCAGGTCGCCGGCGACCAGGAGCCGCGCCGGGTCGACCACCCCGCGGTCGGCCAGCGCCGCCTCGGGCAGTCCGTGGTCGGCCCACGCCTCGCCCGCGGGGCGGGTGACGTGGAGGACGTCGGCCAGCGCCGCGGCGCCCTCGGTCTCGGCGACCGCCGCGAGCAGGCGCAGGCGGTCGGGGTGCCAGGTGTCGCCGGCCCAGGCGAAGGCGACCAGGTCGCCGGTGGTCCGGGCCACCGCTTCGGCGACGGCACGCGGGTCCCCCACGCCTCCCTCGACCAGCACGACCTCGCTCGGCGGCAGGGTCTGGGCCGCGAGCGAGGACTCGGTGTCGGCCCAGGCCTGTGCGTCGAAGCCCTCGAGGGCGACGACGGACACGGCCGGGGCCCGGCTCGGGCCCTGCTCGTGGCGGGAGACGAGCTCGGCGCCGGGGCCGGCGTCGTACGTCGTACGCCAGCGGCGGGTACGTCGGTCGTCGCGTTCCTGCCACTCGGCGCGGCGCTCACGCACCCACGAGAGCAGGTCGCCCGTGAGCCAGGGGTGGCCGGCGAAGTCGTCGGCCGGGCCGTGCTCGGCGTAGTGACCGAGGGGGCCGCCCGGGTGCTCGCGGGCCTCCGGCCGGGCGCGCAGGTAGCGCTGCACGTCGAAGAGCGGGTGGGTCGCGGTGCCCCACGCCTGCCGGCGGACGTAGACCACGAACGGGTTGCGGTCACCGAGGTCCCGCCCGAGCTGGTCGGCGAAGTAGGCGGCCTGGAACAGCGGGTGCGGCGTCAGCCCGCGGGCGGCGCCGGTGCGGAGGAAGTGGGTGACGGCGCCGCGGCGGGGCATCGGCCGGCCGACCTCGCGGGAGTACCAGTCGGCGTCGAACAGCGGCGACTCGAGCAGCAGCCGGGCGTCGCGCGACAGGCCGCCCGGCGGCTGCTTGTCCGTGGGTGGAGCGGGAGACGACGAGGCAGCGCGGCGCACCCGCGACCAGAGCCGGGGACGCGGCCCCGGGAGCGATCGGTCGCCGGTCACGTCGTCGTACTCAGCCCAGCAGAGCGTCGACGAACGCGCCGGCGTCGAAGGGGGCGAGGTCGTCGGGACCCTCGCCGAGGCCGACGAGCTTGACCGGCACACCCAGCTCGCGCTGGACGGCGACCACGATGCCGCCCTTGGCCGAGCCGTCGAGCTTGGTCAGCACGATGCCGGTCACGTCGACGACCTCGCTGAAGACGCGGGCCTGGATCAGGCCGTTCTGGCCGGTGGTGGCGTCGAGCACGAGCAGTACCTCGGTGACCGGCGCCTGCTTCTCGATGACCCGCTTGACCTTGCCGAGCTCGTCCATGAGGCCCTGCTTGTTCTGCAGCCGGCCCGCGGTGTCGACGATGACGCTGTCGACCCCGGTCGCCGCCCCCTGCTTGACGGCCTCGAAGGCGACGCTGGCGGGGTCGGAGCCCTCGGCGCCACGGATCACCTCGACGCCGACCCGCTCACCCCAGGTGGCGAGCTGGTCGACCGCGGCGGCGCGGAACGTGTCGGCCGCGCCCAGCGTGACCTTGAGGTCCTCGGCGACCAGGATCCGGGCGATCTTGCCGACGGTGGTCGTCTTGCCGGCGCCGTTGACGCCGACGACGAGGACGACGCCGGGGTTGCCGTCGGTGCCGGAGACCTGAAGCCGGCGGTCCATCGACGGGTCGACCAGGGCGAGCAGCTCCTCGCGGAGCACTTCCCTCGGGTCGGCCGACTCGCCGCCCTCGACGCGCAGCCGGGTGCGGAGGTTGTCGACGAGCTGCTGGGTGGGTGCGACCCCGATGTCGGCGGTCAGCAGGGTGTCCTCGATCGACTCCCAGGTGTCCTCGTCGAGGCGTTCGCGGCTCAGCAGCGCGAGCAGCCCGCGGCCGAGCCCGCCCTGGGAGCCTGCGAGCCGCTGGCGCAGCCGGACCAGCCGTGAGGCGGTGCCTTCGGGCCGCTCGAGCCTCTGGGGGGCGACGACCGGCGCCTCCGGGCCGGCGTCGACCTCGACCTCGGCGGGCGGCGCTGTGACGGTGGGAGCGGCCGGTGGGGCCTCCACCCCGCGTCCACGGACGCGGGTCGCGACGAGGCCGGCCACCGTGAGGACGGCGAGCGCGGCGATGCCGATGATCAGGTAGAGCCATTCACCCATGGGCCAATCCAATCAGAGGACTCATCGAGGCCCGTGGGCGGAGCGCGTCAGCGACGGTGCGCGGGCGCGTCCGCGGGTGCGGACTCGTCCGCGGGCTCGTCCGCGGGCTCGTCGATCGTCGGCGCGGCGTCCATGGCCCTGGCCATGGCCTCGCCGAGCCACGGCGCCGCCGGGAGCTCCTCCCCGCGGTGCGGGAACGCGACGTAGGCGAGCACCAGGCCGGCCACGACGATGATCGCGAGCATGGTCAAGATGATGGCGAGCACGAGCGGAGCCTCCCGAGGGGTGGTGGTGGGACGTCAGGGCCTCTACCCCGGACTCCACCGTTGCACACCAACACGTCGGACGGCGTACGCCGCGTCGGTCACGGCGTCGCGGGTCGCAGCAGCGGCTCGACGACCGCCCGGACCGAGTCGGGCATCGGCGTCACGGGGCGCGCGGGGTCGGTGTTGTCGACGTAGACGTGCACGAAGCGGCCCTCGGCGGCCGCCTCGTCGGAGTCGCCCTGGAACAGCCCGATCCGGTAGACGACCGAGGAGGTGCCGACCTTGTCGACGACCATGCCCATCTCGATCGGCGCGGGGAACCCGAGCTCGCGGAAGTAACAGCACGACGTCTCCGCCACGACCCCGATCTGCGGCAGCGAGCGGACGTCGAGCCCGGTCGCCTCGTAGAGGTGGGCGTTGACGGCGGTGTCGAAGAGCTCGTAGTAGGTCGCGTTGTTGAGGTGGCCGTAGGCGTCGTCGTCGCGCCAGCGGGTGGTCACCGTGCGCCACGCGACATACTCCGTCCGCTTCGGTACAGACCGCATTAGTGGTTCCTCTGATCTTTCGGCCATCAGGTGGGCGTCAGGCCGACTCGGTCTCGCGCAGCCGCTGGCTGATCACCGCGCTGACGCCGTCGCCGCGCATGGTGACGCCGTAGAGCGCGTCCCCGACCTCCATGGTCCGCTTCTGGTGGGTGATCACCAGCAGCTGGGAGTTTTCGCGGAGCTCCTCGTAGATCTCGAGCAGCCGGCCGAGGTTGGTGTCGTCGAGGGCGGCCTCG
>JBAZRQ010000115.1:0-6439 GCA_041662925.1 Nocardioides sp.
GAACATCGAGAACGTCAAGCGCGCCGTGGCAGCCTGCCCGCGCGCGGCGATCTCGTTGGAGTGAGCGAAGCGAGAGAGCGCTTCGGCCCGCAGGCCGGGCGCTGACCGAGAGCTTGCGCTCGAGCTGCGAGCTCACAAGTAGGTGCTGACTGACTAGGAGCAACATGTCGAACGACCTCTCCCTGGACGGGCGCGTCGCCGTCGTCACCGGAGCCGGAGCGGGGCTCGGCCGCGCCGAGGCCCTGGCCCTGGCCGACGCCGGCGCCCGGATCGTGCTCAACGACCTGCCCGGCGCCGCCGACGACGCCGCCGAGGAGATCCGCTCGCGCGGCGCCGAGGTGACGATCGTCGAGGGTGACGTGGGGGAGCGGTCCACGGCCGACGCCATGGTCGCGGCCGCGGTCGACGGCTTCGGTTCGCTCGACATCGTCGTCAACAACGCCGGGATGACCCGCGACCGGATGCTCTTCAACATGAGCGACGACGAGTGGGACGCGGTCATCCGGGTCCACCTGCGCGGCCACTTCCTGCTCTCGCGCAACGCCGCGTCGTACTGGCGGGAGAAGTCGAAGGCAGCCGGCGCACCCGTCTACGGGCGCGTGGTCAACACCGCCTCCGAGGCCTTCCTCGGCGGCTCGCCCGGCCAGGCCAACTACGCCGCCGCCAAGGCCGGCATCACCGCCCTCACGCTCTCGACGGCGCGCGGGCTCGGCAAGGTCGGGGTGCGCGCCAACGTGATCTGCCCCCGCGCCCGTACGGCGATGACCGCGCAGGTCTTCGGCGAGGACCAGTCGGGGCTCGAGATCGACCCCTACTCGCCCGAGCACGTCGCCCCGCTGGTCGCCTACCTCGCGTCGCCGGCCGCCGAGACCATCACCGGACAGGTGTTCGTCGTCTACGGCGGGATGGTGGCGCTGGTCGCCGCACCCGTCGTCGAGCAGCGCTTCGACAAGTCCGGCACCGCCTGGACGCTCGACGACCTGGACAAGCAGCTCGGTGGCTTCTTCGACGGTCGCGACCCGGCCCAGGGCTTCGCGGCCGAGCGCGACCCCCACGTCGGCTTCGCCGCCGACTCGATCATGAGGCTGACGGTGTGACCATGGCTGGACGACTGCAGGACAAGGTCACGATCGTGACCGGCGGCGCGCAGGGACAGGGCGCCGCCATCGCGCGCGCCTACGTCGCCGAGGGAGCGAAGGTCGTCATCGCCGACGTCGCCAAGGACGAGGGCCAGGCGCTCGCCGACGACCTCGGCGCCGACGCGCTCTTCGTGCACCACGACGTGAGCGACGAGGCGTCCTGGGCAGCGCTGGTCGAGACCACGACCACCCATTTCGGTCCGGTCGACGTCCTGGCCAACAACGCCGGCATCCTGCGCTTCGGCGACATCGAGCGGCAGGGCACCGACGAGGTCGAGCTGCTGTGGCGGATCAACCAGCTCGGTTGCTTCCTCGGCATGCAGGCGGTCACCCGCACCATGCGCAAGAACGGCGGCGGCTCGATCATCAACGCGTCCTCGGTCGAGGGGCTCGCCGGCATGGCCGGCTGCACGGCGTACGCCGCCACGAAGTGGGCGATCCGGGGCATGACCAAGTGCGCCGCGATGGAGCTCGGTCCCAAGGGGATCCGGGTCAACTCGGTCCACCCCGGCATGATCGACACCCCGATGACCCGCGTGCACGGCGGCGACGCCGCCATGGAGTACGGCGCCTCGAAGGTGCCGCTGCGGCGGGTCGGACACCCCGAGGACGTCGCGCCGCTCTACGTGTTCCTGGCCTCCGACGAGTCCGGCTACATCAACGGCGCCGAGATCGCGATCGACGGCGGCGTCACCGCGACCCACGCGTTCGGCGGCTGACCCCGACATGGGAGCCAACCAGCGCTCGCAGATCGTGATGTCGCCCGACGAGGTCGACACGTTCCTCACCCAGCGACGCAACGGCACCGTCGCGACGCTGGGCCCGCAGGGCCGGCCGCACCTCGTCGCCATGTGGTACGCCTACCTCGACGGCCACGTGTGGATCGAGACCAAGGCCAAGTCGCAGAAGGTCGTCAACCTGCGCCGCGACCCGACGATGTCGTTTCTGGTGGAGCACGGCAACACCTACGACCAGCTCCGCGGCGTCGCCCTGGAGGGCACCGGCACCGTCATCGAGGACACCGACGTCGTCTGGGACGTCTGCGTCAACGTCTTCGAGCGCTACAACGCGGCCTACACCGAGGAGCTCAAGCCCTTCGTCGAGCTGATGGCCCGCAACCGCGTCGTGGTCCGCCTCGACGTCGCCCGCACCCGCAGCTGGGACCACCGCAAGCTCGGCATGGACCCCATGGAGCTGGGCGGCTCCACCGCCGCGTTCCTGGACTGACCATCCGGGAAAGTACGGAACGAAATCGACCCGAATCCGCTCGGACCAGGTCGATTTCGTTCCGTACTTTCCGGCTGGAGCGGCCTCTGGGACTGGTGGGCCAGGGGCTGTAGAGAGTCAGTCGCGCAGCAGCAGGCGGACGGCGTTCTCCATGTGGGCGCTGGTCTCGACCGCGGTGGAGCGGCCGGTGACCCAGGCGACCAGCGCGGAGAGCCACACGTCGCCGATCACGCGGGCGGTGGCGATGTCGTCGTTGGTGAGCTCGGTGGCACCCGGGTGCATGGCCTGGGTGAGCATCGAGGTCAGCAGCATGCCGACCGAGTGGATCTCGTTGGCGACCGAGCCGTCGGCGAACATGAACGCGCGGGTCAGGGCCTCGGTGAGGTGCGGGTCGCCCTGCAGGCCGCGGGTGGTCTTCTTGAGCACGTAGATGACCCGCTCGGAGGGGGTCTCGCCCGGGATCGGCTTCTCGCGCAGCACGCTCTCGGCGTGCTCGAACTCGCGACCCAGCGCCGAGACCAGCAGGTGGATCTTCGAGGGGAAGTAGCGGTAGAGCGTGCCCAGGGCGACGTCGGCCTTGTCGGCCACGGCGCGCATCTGCACGGCATCGAAGCCGCCTTCTTTGGCGAGCTCGTAGGTCGCGTCGAGAATGCGCTTGCGGCGGTCGCGTTGGGCGGCAGATCCGAGGTCGTCCACCGTCAAGGAGTTGGCGCTGCTCACAGGGGCTCCCCAAGATCGTGGTGTGTCTATCAGCACGTTGAGACGGTGGAATGTGCTGTGGACTGCTGACAGTTGATTGACTAGCGTCATCAGGCTATCAACTCGTGGGACATAATAGGAACACGTTCCACTTCGTCCGGCCCGGCGTGTCAGTCATCCGGCAAGTGTCCGGATGCCGAAGCGGTCCTCGGGACCGCACCATAGAAAGGGTCGTGACGCGTGCGCATCGCCATGCTGTCCTACCGGAGCAAGCCCCATTGTGGGGGCCAGGGGATCTACCTGCGCCACCTCAGCCGTGAGCTGACCAACCTGGGTCACACCGTCGAGGTGTTCTCCGGCCAGCCCTACCCCGAGCTCGACCCCGGCGTCGCCCTCACCAAGGTCCCGAGTCTCGACCTCTACCGCGAGCCAGACCCCTTCCGGGTGCCCAAGCTGCGTGAGTTCCGCGACCTGATCGACGTCGAGGAGTTCGCCACCATGTGCACGGCCGGCTTCCCCGAGCCCAAGACGTTCAGCTCGCGGGTCGCCCGGCTGCTGGGGGAGCGGATCGACGAGTTCGACATCGCCCACGACAACCAGGTGCTCGGCTACGGGATGCTCGACATCGAGAAGCTCGGGCTGCCGCTGATCACCACGCTGCACCACCCGATCACCTTCGACCGGCGCATCGACCTGAGCCAGACCCGCAACCCGTGGCGCAAGGTCACGCTGCGCCGCTGGTACGGCTTCCTGCGGATGCAGGGCAAGGTCGCCCGGCAGGCCCGCAAGATCCTCACGCCGTCCGAGACCTCCAAGCGCGACATCGCCAAGGATTTCGGGGTCGACCCCGCCCGGATGCAGGTGATCCTGCTGGGCGTCGAGGACGGCTTCAAGCCGCCCACCGCGCCCCGCGTCCCCGGCCGGATCATGGCCATGGCCAGCGCCGACGCCCCGATGAAGGGCATCGCGACCCTGCTGGAGGCCTTCGCCAAGCTCCGCACCGAGCGCGACGTCGAGCTGATCCTGGTCACCAAGCCGCAGGCCGGCGGCCGCACCGAGAAGCTCATCGAGAGGCTCTCCATCGGCGACTCGGTCCGCTTCGTCCACGGCATGACCGACCTCGAGCTGGTCGACCTGATGGGCTCCGCCGAGGTCGCCTGCGTGCCTTCGCTCTACGAGGGCTTCTCGCTGCCGACCGCCGAGCTGATGGCCTGCGCCACCCCGCTCGTGGTCTCCCGCGCGGGCGCGATCCCCGAGGTCGTCGGACCCGACGGCCTGTGCGCCGAGGTGGTCACGCCCGGCGACGTGGGCGAGCTCAAGGCGGCCATCGAGGGCCTGCTCGACGACCCGGAGCGCCGCGCCGCCATGGGCGCCGCGGGCCGTCAGCGGGTCGAGGAGATGTTCAGCTGGCGTGCGGTGGCGGCCACCGTCGCCACGGCCTACGAGGAAGTCATCGCCGACTTCGAGAAGGAGAAGAACGTTGCTCACCGTTGACTTCGAACGCCTGGGACTCCGGGCCGGGGACCGCGTCCTCGACATGGGCTGCGGCGGCGGACGCCACGCCTTCGAGATGTACCGCCGCGGGGGTGACGTCGTGGCCTTCGACATGGACGCCGACGAGCTCGCCGGCGTGCTGGAGCTCTTCTCGGCGATGAAGGAGGCCGGCGAGGTGCCCCTGGGTGCCGAGGCCGACATCAAGCAGGGCGACGCGCTCCAGCTCCCGTTCGCCGACGGCGAGTTCGACCGGATCGTCGCCGCCGAGGTGCTCGAGCACATCCACGCCGACGTCGACGCGATCAAGGAGCTGGTCCGGGTGCTGCGTCCCGGCGGCACGATGGCCATCTCGGTGCCGCGGTGGCTGCCCGAGGTCGTCAACTGGAAGCTCTCCGACGACTACCACAACGCCGAGGGTGGCCACATCCGGATCTACACCGACCACGAGCTGGTCGACAAGGTCACCAAGGCCGGCCGCTTCAACGACGGCACGCCGGGTGACGCGATGATCTACGAGGGCAAGGACTACGCCCACGGCCTGCACGCGCCGTACTGGTGGATCAAGTGCGCGGTCGGCGTCAACAACGACGACCACCCGCTCGCCAAGGCCTACCACAAGCTCCTGGTCTGGGAGATCATGAAGCAGCCCAAGACCCTGGAGCTCGCCAGCAAGGTGCTCGACCCGCTGATCGGCAAGAGCGTGGTGCTCTACTTCCGTAAGCCCGAGCAGTCCCCGGCAGGCGATGTGGCCGGCGATGTCTGACCCGCTGGCGCGCATCCCCTACGTCGACGGCATCGTCACCGCGTCGCAGGTCGCCGAGACGGCCGCCTCGATCGCGGCCATGCAGGAGCCCTCCGGCGCGATCCCGTGGACCGTCGGCGAGCACGTCGACATCTGGAACCACGTCGAGGCCGCCATGGCCCTGTTGGTGGGGGGCCAGGTCGAGGCCGCCGAGGCGGCGTACGCCTGGATCCCCACGATCCAGCGCGAGGACGGCTCCTGGCCGATGAAGATCGTCAACGGCGTCGTCGACGACCCGCGCGGCGAGGTCAACATGTCGGCCTACTTCGCGGTCGGCCTGTGGCACCACTGGCTCGTACGCCGTGACATCGCGTTCGTGCAGCGCTTCTGGCCGTCGGTGCGCGCCGGTCTCGACTGGGTGGTCTCCCAGCAGGTCGCCTTCGGTGGCATCAACTGGACGCCCACCGAGTCGTTCTCGCTGCTCACCGGCTGCTCGAGCATCTACCACTCGCTGCGCGCCGGGGTAGCGCTGGCCGACCTGCTCGACGACCCGCAGCCCGAGTGGGAGCTCGCCGGCGGGCGCCTCGGGCACGCGCTGCGCGAGCACCCCGACCTGTTCGAGGACAAGTCGACCTACTCGATGGACTGGTACTACCCGGTCCTCGGCGGCGCCGTGCGTGGACGCAACGCGTTCGAGCTGATCGAGAGCCGCTGGGACGTGTTCGTGGTCGAGGGCATGGGCATCCACTGCGTCGACACGAACCCGTGGGTGACCGGGGCCGAGACCTGTGAGCTCGCGATGGCGCTCGACATCCTGGGCGACCACCGGCGCGCGCTGAAGCTGCTGAGCGACATGCAGTTCCTGCGCGGCGAGGACGGCAAGTACTGGACCGGCTGGGTCTACGGCGACGACGTCCACTGGCCGCACGAGCACACGACCTACACCGCGGCCGCGGTGATCCTCGCTGTCGACGCGCTCGGGGAGACCCACGGGCACAGCACCGCGGGCTCCGGGATCATGCGGGGCACCTCGCTCGCGCCGCACTTCGCCGAGCTGATGCTCGAGTGTCAGTGCGCGGTGGGGGAGTCGGTCAGCTGAGCGTGCGTCAGCCGACCGGCTGACCTGCCTCGCCCGTGA
>JBAZRQ010000116.1:0-5644 GCA_041662925.1 Nocardioides sp.
AAGACCGAGCTTGGCCACGACTTCCTGTGGCGGATCAAGCGGGCGCTGCCCGAGCCGGGCCACATCGGGGTCTTCGACCGCTCGCACTACGAGGACGTCCTGATCGCCCGGGTCCACCAGCTGGCCCCCGCCGCCGAGATCGAGCGCCGCTACGGCGCGATCAACGACTTCGAGGCCGAGCTCGTCGCCAGCGGCACGGTGGTCCTCAAGTGCATGTTGCACATCTCGGCCGACGAGCAGAAGGAGCGGCTGCTGGCCCGGCTCGACGACCCCGGGAAGCACTGGAAGTTCAACCCCGGCGACGTCGACGAGCGCGCGCACTGGGCGGCGTACCAACGGGCCTACGAGATCGCCCTGGAGCGCACCAACACCGAGATCGCGCCGTGGCACGTCGTGCCCAGCGACCGGAAGTGGTCGCGCAACCTCACGGTGGCCCGGCTGCTCAACGAGCGGTTGCAGCAGATGGCGCCGGTCTGGCCGACCGCCGACTTCGACGTCGAGGAGCAGCGCGCGCGGCTGATCGACGAGGTCCCCCCGACGTGATCCCGACCGTGTCCGTCACGCGCTACATCACCCCGCTGCGCGAGGGCGGAAGCCTGCCCGGACTGGTGGAGGCGGACGACCTCGGCACCTACGTGTGCAAGTTCCGCGGCGCCGGTCAGGGAGTGCGGGTGCTGATCGCCGAGGTGATCGTGGGCGAGCTGGCCCGCCGCCTGGGTCTCCACACACCGCGCCTGGTCGCTCTTTCGCTCGACCCCGAGATCGCGCGCTACGAGGCCGACGAGGAGGTGCAGGACCTCCTCAACGCGAGCCCCGGGCTCAACCTGGGCGTGGACTTCCTCCCAGGCTCCTTCGGGTACGACGGCGAGGTGCCGGCCGGTGACCACGACGCGGCCACGGTCGTGTGGCTGGACGCGTTCTGCGCCAACGTCGACCGCAGCTGGCGCAACCCCAACCTGCTGCTGTGGCACGGCAACCTGTGGGTGATCGACCACGGTGCCTCCCTCTACTTCCACCATGCGTGGTCGGGTGGCATGACCGACCCGGCGCGTTTCGCGGCACAGCCGTGGGACCCCACCGACCACGTGCTGCTGCGCCAGGTGCGCGCGCTGGGGGAGACCGATGCCCGCCTCTCGGCGCTGGTCACGCCCGACCTGCTCACCGAGGTGGTGGCTCAGGTGCCCGACACCTGGCTGGACGCCGCGGCCACCCCCGGCGTCGCCGATGCCGACCAGCACCGGGCGTCGTACGTCTCGTTCCTCACCGCCCGGCTCGGCACCCGGCAGTGGCTCCCGAAGGTGGCCGCCTGATGACCGCCAAGCTCTCCTACCAGTACGTCGTGCTGCGCTGCGTGCCACGCGTCGAGCGCGAGGAGTTCCTCAACGTAGGGGTGGTGCTCTACTGCCACGAGACCGACTACCTCGCCGTCGCCTGGCAGGTCGACCGCGAGCGGCTGCTGGCCTTCGACTCGCGCATCGACGTCGACCAGGTCTGTGACGCCCTGGCCTTCGTCGAGGCGGTCTGCGCCGGCGACGCCCGCGTCGGGGACGCCGCGACCAGGCCGACCAGCCAGCGCTTCGGCTTCCTCAAGGCCCCCAAGAGCACCGTCATCCAGCCCGGCCCCGTCCACGGCGGCCTCACCGCCGACCCACCCCGCCAGCTCGAACGCCTCCTCCACCAGCTCGTCGGCTGACCCGCCCGAAACTCTCACAAATCACCGCTGACCCGCCCGAAAGTTTCGGGCGGGTCAGCGGTGATTTGCAGCAGTTGGTGACGGGTCAGTCAGACAGGGACGAGCTCGACGGCACCTACTGCGTAGCGGGCGAGGATGGTGCGGGCTACCTCGGGGTGGGCACCCAGGGGAGCGGATACGGCGACGGCACCGGCCTCGAGGGCGAGCTCGGAGGCGCGGTCGACGAGGGTGCCGGGGGAGAGGAAGAGCGAAGCCACGGCGATGTGGCGACGGCCCTCGGCCCGGAACGCGCGCACGGCCTCACCGGTGGCGGGCGGTGCGCTCGAGGCGTACGCCGCGCTGACCGGGAGCTTGTGGTGCGTGCCCCAGAGCCGGGCCAGGCGGGCGACCGCCTGGTTGGCGAGCGGGTCGGTCGAGCCGGCCGCGGCGAGCACGAGCGCGTCGAGCTCGCGGACCCGCGAGCTGCGCAACGCTTCGCGAAGGCGCTCGTCGAGCACCTCGAGGAAGCACGCCTCGAGACCCAGGATCGAGGTGACCCGGATCTGTAGGTGGGGGTGGCGCGTGGTCGCCTCGGCGACCGCCTCGGGTACGTCGACCGTGGCGTGGAACGCCTCGGTCAGCAGCAGGGGTACGACGACGATCTCGTCGTACCCGGCCTTGACCAGCTTGTCGACGACGGCCTGGAAGCCCGGCTTGGCCAGGTCCAGGAACGCCTTCTCGACTCGGAGGTCAGGGCGCATCGCCTTGACCTCGCTGACCAGGGCGGTGATGGTCTTCGTCGACCGCGGGTCACGACTTCCGTGAGCCAGAGCCACCAATGCAGGAGCAGCCATCAGCGCGGCCTCCTCTCGTGAGCAGATGATGCGGTGGTGAGACCGACGACGTTGTCGGAGACGTGGGATCGGGAGTGGTTCATGAGTGGATCCCGCACTCGGTCTTGGTGGTGCCGGCCCAGCGGCCGCTGCGCGGGTCCTCGCCGGGAGCGACGCGACGCGTGCACGGCGCGCAGCCGATCGACGGGTAGCCGTCGTAGACGAGGGGGTTGACCAGCACGCCGTTGTCGACGATGTACTGCTCCACCTGCTCGTCGCTCCAGCGCGCGAGGGGCGAGACCTTGACCTTGCCCTTCTTGGCGTCCCAGCCGATGACGGGCGCGATCACCCGGTTGTGGGTCTCGGCGCGCCGCATCCCCGTCGCCCACGCGTCGTACGACGCCAGCGAGTCGGCCAGCGGCTTCACCTTGCGCAGCGCGCAGCACAGGTCGGGGTCGGTCTTGTAGAGGTCCTTGCCGTACGCCGCGTCCTGCTCGGCGACGGACTGGACGGGCGTGATCGTGAGCAGGTTGACGTCGAGCGTGGCCCCGACGGCGTCGCGGGTCCCGATGGTCTCGATGAAGTGGTAGCCGGTGTCGAGGAAGACCACGTCGATGCCGGGGACGGTCTTGGCCGCCAGGTCGGCGAGCACGGCGTCGCCCATCGACGAGGTGATGCAGAAGCGCTCGCCGAAGGTGGCGGCCGCCCACTCGATGATGTGCTCGGCGGGTGCCAGCTCGAGCTCGGCGCCCCAGTGGGACACCAGCTCGCGCAGCTCCTCGGGGGAGCGGCCGTGGGTCTGCGACCCGCGGTTGGCCCGCGCCGCGGCGGTGGTGGCGGTCGTCATGCCTTCACCTCCCGGCGCAGCATCCCGAGCATCCTCACGGTGAACGCGCGCTGGCACGAGCGGCACTCCCAGGCCCCCTTGACCGACGCGTCCGTGGACTCGTGCGGCCAGAGGTTCTCGTCCCCGCAGTAGGGGCAGTGGAAGGGCACCGCGCGCTCGTTGCTCATCTCGGGGCCCCCGCGAAGCTCGTTGCTCATATGGTCGACAACGCCTTGTCGCCGCGGAGCAGCTCCTCGTCGGCGCGCGCGACCCAGGAGGCGAAGCGCTCGCCCTCGGTGCGCTCGGCCAGGAAGTTGGTCACGATGTTGGTGATGTAGTCGTCGAGCCCGGCGCTGGTCACCTTGTGGGCGCGCAGCTTGCGGCCGAAGTTGGCCTCCAGGCCGGTGGCGCCTCCGAGGTGCACCTGGAAGCCCTCGACCTGCTCGCCGTCCGACATCACGAGCTGGCCCTTGAGTCCGATGTCGGCGACCTGGGTGCGGGCGCAGGCGTTGGGGCAGCCGTTGACGTTGACGGTGATCGGGGTGTCGAGGTCGGGGAAGCGCTTCTCGAGCTCGCCCACCAGCAGCCGCGCGCGCTCCTTGGTGTCGACGATCGCGAGCTTGCAGAACTCGATGCCGGTGCAGGCCATCGTGTTGCGCCGCCAGTTGGACGGCCGCGCCGACAGGCCGATCTCATCGAGCCGCGCCACGAGGGGCTCGACCAGGTCTGCGTCGACGCCGATCAGCACGATCTTCTGGTACGGCGTGAGGCGCGCCCCGGCGACGCCGTACTCCTCGATCAGGTCGGCGAGCTGGACCAGCAGCGTGCCGGAGACCCGGCCCACGGTCGGCGCGATGCCGACGTAGAACTTGCCGTCCTTCTGGGGGTGTACGCCGATGTGGTCGCGGTGGCCGACGGGCGGCGGCGGCGACGGGCAGGAGACGAGCTTGCGCCCGAGGTACTCGTTCTCGAGGACCTCGCGGAACTTCTCGACGCCCCAGTCGGCGACGAGGTACTTCAGCCGGGCGCGGGAGCGCAGCCGGCGGTAGCCGAAGTCGCGGAAGATCCCGGCCACACCTGCCCACGCGTCGGCCACCTCGTCGAGGGGGATCCAGACGCCCATGCGGGCGGCGAGCATCGGGTTGGTGGACAGGCCGCCGCCGACCCACAGGTCGAAGCCGGGCCCGTGCTCGGGGTGGACGGTGCCGACGAACGACACGTCGTTGGTCTCGGGGCACACGTCGTGGCCCGGGTGGCCGGTGACGGCCGTCTTGAACTTGCGCGGGAAGTTGGAGAAGTCGGGGTTGCCGATGAACCGGCGGTGGATCTCCTCGAGGGCGGGGGTGCCGTCGATGATCTCCTCGGACGACACCCCGGCGACGGGGGAGCCGAGGAACGGTCGCGGGGAGTCACCGCAGGCTTCGAGGCTGCTCAGCCCGGCGGCGTCGAGCCGGTCCCAGATCTCCGGGACGTCCTCGATGCGGATCCAGTGGTACTGGATGTTCTCGCGGTCGGTGACGTCGGCGGTGTCGCGTGCGAAGTCGACGCCGATCTGGCCGAGGGTGCGTACGGCACCGGCGTCGAGCAGCCGGCCGTCGGAGCGGACGCGGAGCATGAAGTACGCGTCGTCGAGCTCCTCCTCCGCCACCGTCGCGGTCTTGCCACCGTCGAAGCCCGGGGCGCGCTGGGTGTAGAGGCCCATCCACCGGAAGCGGCCGCGCAGGTCGGCCGGGTCGATGGAGGCGAAGCCGCGCTTGGAGTAGATGTTGATGATCCGCGCCCGCACGTTGAGTGCGTCGTCATCCTTCTTGGCCTGCTCGTTCTTGTTCAGCGGTTCGGTGTAGCCGAACGCCCACTGACCCTCGGCCCTCTTGGGGCGAGGGACCTCGGTGTGGGCGGCGGGCCGGGACTGGAAGCGCAGATCGGGCATGAGGAACGGTGGGTCCTTCGCTGAGGAGCGCGACGTTTGGGTGGCGCGCGGGAGACGGATCGGGGGCGGCGTCTATCAGCGGGGCCAACACATCGCGCTGCGCGTACGCCCGTAGTCCACGTGGCGTCGTACCACGAGGTAGGCGTGCGTCTGCGCGCTGATCATGTCAAGCAGTCTCACTGTTTGGACGGCCCTCTCACAACCTGGAATCCCATGATGTGGACTCGACGTCCACTATTCGGACCTTTTGTTGCACTCGTGCCGCCTGAAACGGCGGTGAGTGCGGCGCAGGTCACACGCGCCGGTTGGGCGCGCTCCGCCGTGCTCACTAGGCTGCGCCCATGGCTGACCTGAACGCCCTGACCAGCAGTGCCTACTCCCAA
>JBAZRQ010000116.1:5654-6427 GCA_041662925.1 Nocardioides sp.
CCCGCACCGCCGAGGCGACGCGCAAGGAGCTGGCCGACCAGCGCGGCTCCCTGAAGCTGATCGCGAGCGAGAACTACGCCTCCCCGGCGGTGCTGCTCACGATGGGCACCTGGCTGAGCGACAAGTACGCCGAGGGCACGGTCGGCCATCGCTTCTACGCCGGCTGCCAGAACGTCGACACCGTCGAGTCGCTCGCCGCCGAGCACGCCCGTGAGCTCTTCGGTGCCGAGTACGCCTACGCCCAGCCGCACTCCGGCATCGACGCCAACCTGGTGGCGTACTGGTCGATCCTGGCCCACCGCGTCGAGGGCCCGTGGCTGGAGAAGGCCGGCTCCAAGAACGTCAACGAGCTGACCGCTGCCGACTGGGAGTTGCTGCGCCACGAGCTGGGCAACCAGCGGCTGCTCGGGATGTCGCTCGACGCCGGCGGTCACCTGACGCACGGCTTCCGACCCAACATCAGCGGCAAGATGTTCCACCAGCAGCAGTACGGCACCGACCCCGAGACCGGGCTGCTCGACTACGCCAAGGTCGCGGAGAAGGCGCGCGAGTTCAAGCCGCTGATCCTGGTCGCCGGCTACTCGGCCTACCCCCGCCGGGTCGACTTCGCCAAGATGCGCGAGATCGCCGACGAGGTCGGCGCGACCCTGATGGTCGACATGGCCCACTTCGCCGGGCTGGTCGCGGGCAAGGTCTTCACCGGCGACGAGGACCCGATCCCGCACGCCCAGGTCGTGACGACCACGACCCACAAGAGCCTGCGCGGCCCGCGC
>JBAZRQ010000117.1:0-6421 GCA_041662925.1 Nocardioides sp.
AGGTCCGGCATCACCTCGGGGTGGAAGGCGACGTCGCGCAGGACGGCGACCGGGAAGTGGTTGGACGTGCCACCGAGCGGGACCGGCAGCCCCAGGTGGTAGAGCCCCGGCAGCACCAGCTCGAAGTGCACGATGTACTCGATGCCGAGGAAGCGGCTGCACCACGTCGTGGGCCGGACGTCGTACCCCTCCCGGTCGCGGACCACCTCGCCCAGCGTGCCTTTCACCGGTGCCTGGTTCGCGAACGCGAGCCGGGCCTGCACGCACCCGAGAGGTTCGCCCTTCTCCTCGGCCGCCCGGAACGTCTCCACCGCCCGGCGCAGCTGCTGGGGCTCGGGGTGGTCCTCCGCGTCGTAGATCACCACGAACTCGCCGGTCGCGAACTGCAGCGCGTGGTTGCAGGCCTTGGGCTTCCCGTACGGCTTCGCCGTCGGCGTCTCGACGATCTGGAAGTAGTCCGGCAGCGGGTAGGCCCGGGCGGCCTCCACGGTGGCCTGCAGGCACTGCAGCCGGTCCTTCGGGTAGTCGAGGGCCTCCATGGCGGCCACCACGACCGGGATCATGTTGGCCTCGTCGTACAACGGGTGCAGCGTGGTGTACGTCGGCAGCTCCTCGGTCGGCACCGACACCCGGGCCGGGAACTGGCGATGCGAGCCCTTGAGGACGAGCAGGCAACGCAGCATGACGAAGGCCGCGGAGAACGCGAGCTGGGCGAGGACCAGCCCCCGGACGGTGACCAGGTCGTCGAGGAGCAGTCCCACGCCGATCGCCGCTGTCGCCACGGCGAAGAACGCCCGCTGGCCACCGCTCAGGGTGCGTTCCGCGGTCTGCCGGAGGTAGACCGGGCGCCGGCGTGCCCCGCCGCGGCGCACGGCGGCGGCGATCCTGTCACCGATGCGAGTGGCCACCACGCCTCACCCCCCGCTCCCAGACCAGGTAGTGGTCTGTCCTGAGCGCGACGCGGTAGCCCGCCATCGCCCGGCTCCCGTGCAGGTTCTGGTCGACGGCGTCGTTGTCCCCGGGTGTCACCCGCATCACCACCACGTCGATGTCGGCCACCTGGTCGTCCGGCCGGACGAGTGCCGCGCGCCACTGGTCCCCGCTGCCCTCGTAGACCACGCGTTGCTGGTTGGGGAAGACGATCCACTCGTTGCCGAACGACTCGACGAGCACCCGTCCCTTGGTCCGGTCCGCCACGAAGGAGCCGACCTGACGCTGCTCGGCGAAGTCGGCGTAGGCCCGCGTCGCCTCCTGGTTCATGATCACGCTGGTGCCCCCGGTCGCCGCTGCGTTCGTCAGGCCGGTGCCGGCGAGGACGACCACGATCGCCGTGGCCGCGACGCGCAGCGCTCGGGCCGGCCAGTGGACGCGCGGCACCATCGACACGGCGTACCCCGTGAACAGGGCGGTGGGCAGCACCATCACGAGAGCCATCCGCAGGTTGTAGAGGTCGCCGTCGATCTCCTCCACGCGCATCGGCTGGGCGCCCGAGTAGAGCCCGTAGACCAGGAAGGCGCCCGGGGCCGCGGTCGCGAGGAACGCCGTGAACACCGGGGAGAGCCGCTGGTGCCAGGCCATCAGCACCAGTCCCACGACGCCCGCGACCAAGAGCGGCCACCCCACGGTGTGGCCCACGCCGTAGCCGTAGGTGAGCACCGAGACGCGCAGGTCGCCGACCTGCTTCAGGCCGAGCTCGCTGGTCTGGTCGAAGCTGGTGTAGTCGCCGCGCAGCCACGCCAGTGCATCGTCGAAGATCACCAGGTCCCACAGCAGCCAGAGCCCGACACCGAGAGCCACGTAGGCGCCGAAGACGAGCAGGTAGGCCTGGCCGGCGAGGTCGCCGGTGAAGAACCGGTGCTTCCGCGCCAGGCAGAGGTGGGCCACGACCGCCCACAGCGCCACCGCGAAGACCCAGGCCTCGTAGCGGACGAAGACCAGCAGCATGCAGGTGAGGGCGCCCACCAGCAGCCAGCGGTGGTGGCCGGTGCGGTCCCAGAGCAGGACGGCGAGGACCGCCGCCACCATGCCGAGGTACATGAGCGGCTCGCCCATGGGGGTGGTCTGCAGGTAGAGGGCGTTCGCGCTGAGCCCGTAGACGGCCGCGGCCACCCACCCGGCCAGCCGGTCGCCGGTGGCGACCCGGACGATCGCGTAGAGGCCGACCACGGTCCCGACGTACGCCGCCATCGAGAACAGGGACCCGGCGAGCCCGCTGAGGTACAGCGTGTCGCTCCAGGCCAGGGTCGAGATGAGCAGGTGCGGCAGCGGCAGCCAGATCCCGCCGAGCTGGCCGAACCCGGTCTGCTGGCCGACCACGATCCGGCGGCCGATCAGCAGGTGCGACAGGGAGTCCTTGTAGCCGAGGATCGTGCCGTGGTCGCGGAAGAAGAGGTACGCCGCGGTCGACAGGAGCGCAGCGAGGGCGCACAGCAGGGCGGCGTCGGTGCGCACGGAACGTGACACCACGATCCCCCCTCGTGGTCCGACCTTCGTCGACCAGGTCGAGTCTCGCCGCTCCCGGCGGGCCGCGGGTTCCTTTGGCCGGTCACCGAGGACCGGACTGGACCACGCGTGGTCAGTCCGTGACACCGACACGCGAGGGCGGGACGCGAGCTCCGGGCAGGCCTCGAGCCCCGCGCATGGCGGGGTCCGGGGCGTCAGGCTGGTCGGTCGGGGGTGAGGTCGGTGGTGCCGGTGTGGTCGCGCAGGTAGAGGTAGCCGTAGGGGCTGGTCCACACGAAGCTGGTGGCGTCGACCACGGTGTAGGTCCAGCCGCCGTGGGTCTTCAACCGGTGGTGGCGTCGGCAGAGCGGGGCGGTGTTGCACCGGCAGCCGGGCCCGCCCTTGTTGCGAGGCTTCATGTGGTCGCAGTCGCACCGTCTGGCCGGACGGCTGCATCGCGGGAAGACGCACGTCACGTGCTGCACGACGCCCTGGTCGCGGAGGCGGTCGGTGACCTCGACGGCGTCGGTGTGGACGTGTCCGGTCAGGTCGATCACCGGCCTGACCACCACCCTCGTGCCGGGGAGGCCGCACCAGGACGCCACCTGGTCCGGTGAGACGAACGTGCGGGTGTTCTCCACCCTGGCCAGCTCGCCGGTGACCCCGCGGAGGGCGGCTTCGGAGACGTGGACGTAGAGGTTCAGGTCCCGCCACCTCCGCGCCCCCGACCCTGGGCCGGTGGGTGCTGCCGGTCCGGTGGTGAGGTCGAGGGCCAGCTGGGTGCGGGCGAGCTCCCCGGCGGCCATCGATCGCCGTACGTCGAGGGACTCGGTGCAGCCGAGGTCGGCGAGCTTCTGGGCACCCACCCTGAGGGCGGCGTCGAAGTCCAACGCGTCGACCAGGTCGAGGCAGCCGTCGACGGCCACGGTGCCGTCGTAGCCGACCTGGTCGGTGTGCACGTCCATCCGCCGGTGCTCGGTCGCCTCGACCCGGCGCCGCTCGGCGTCCGCGGGGTCGAAACGGACCCGGGCCTCCTCGATCAACCGGTCGAGCTGCGCCGGCCCGATCTTCGCCGCGACCGGTGCGAGGTGGCGGTCCACGAAGCCGGCCGCCTGAGCGGAGAGGGTCACGGTCTGTTGGGCGACCCGCCGCGCCTTCCACACCGGGACGTGCCCCTGGACCACCAGGGCCCAGAGTCCGGGGAGGCGGTAGCGGACCTCGATCGCGTCGCCGAGGTAGGCCTTGCCGGAGTCGTGGGTCATCCCCAACGCGGCTGCGAACTCCGGGATGCAGAACTCCGACACCTTCGGTGCGCCCGGGCCGGCGATCAGACAGGGACCGTCACCGCCCGGCGCCCACTCCCAGGTGGCCGCGTCGCCGAGTGAGTCGACCGAGTGCATCGCGGCCCACTCGATCGCCAGCACGAACAGGTCACGCTCCGCTTCGAGGGCTGCGGCCTTGCGCTCGCGGGCCGCGGCCAGCACCTCACCCGGAGCATCGGCCGAGGCCGCCGGGTCGAGGAGCGTGGTGTTGGTCATGGGTCCACTCAAGCACCGCCCACCGACATCGAGTGGCACGGAAAGCCCTTGTCCACAAGGGAATCCGAAAGAATCTCAGCCAGTTCCGTCCGATTACGTGTCACCGCTCCTGGGCCTCCTCGCCGGTGACGATGACCGACTCCCAGACGGTGATCAGCTACCCGGTGGAGCCGCCCGTCGACCTTCCGGCTACTCACCCAGGCTGGGCCGATCGGCGCCTCACGGGCTCGACGCGCCACTGCTCCTTGGAGACACGCATCGGCAGCGGCAGACCCGTGCATATCTGGTACGGCAACCGCCTGGCGCCCCGGGCTCGCAAGGACATCGAGGCCGCCGTCGAGGCCGGCCGCTTCGACATCGAGAACGCCCAGCTCGGGCTGATGGCCGCCGGTGGGGCGCTGCTCGGGCTCCTCCAGCTCCTGGATGCCGATCGGGAGGCGGACGCCGCGATGCTGACCGACCAGATGACGGCGCGGGTGCTTCGGGCCTTCGGGATGACCAAGCGCGAGGCCGAGAAGCTCTGCGCCCGGCCGATGCCTCCCCAGCCGGCGCTCTGAGCCGACACCTCACTGGCGCTCACCGGCCCGCGCCCGGGGGCGACCCGACCAACGGCTGATGAGGAAGTCGTGATGACTACCTGAGGGATTGGTGAGACTCCGCGTCGCTGCCGCTGACCCGGCTCGTTTCGAGCTCCGGGACTGTCAGGATGACGCCATGAAGCTGCTGGTGATCGAGGACGACCCGGCTCTGGCCGCGAGTCTCGCTCGATCCATGCGCTTCGAGGGCTATGACCTCGAGGTGGCAGCGAGCGGAGAGGCCGGGCTGGCGCACCTCACCGCCGTCGGGGCCGACTGCGTGGTGCTCGACGTCGGGCTGCCCGGCATCTCGGGGCTCGAGCTCACCCGCCGCCTGCGCCGGGACGGGAACCAGACCCCCATCCTGATGCTGACGGCGCGACAGCTGACCGGTGACCGGGTCGCCGGGCTGGACGCCGGTGCCGACGACTACCTGGTCAAGCCGTTCGAGCTCGAGGAGCTGCTGGCCCGGATCCGGGCGCTGCTGCGCCGCAGCAACGCCGTCGAGGACCACGGTGAGCTGGTCCTGGCCGACCTGCGGATGGACACCCGCGGCCTGGAAGCGTGGCGCGGTGACCGCGAGGTGGTCCTGACGCGCACCGAGTGGCAGCTGTTGGAGTACCTCATGAGTCACCCTCGCCAGGTGCTGACCCGCACGCAGCTGTGGCAGCACGTGTGGGGCTACGACTTCGATCCCGGGTCCAACACCCTCGAGGTGTTCATCGGCTACCTGCGGCGCAAGACCGAGGCCGGCGGTGAACCGCGCCTGATCCACACGGTCCGGGGCACGGGGTACGTGCTCCGAGAGCCGCGGGTCGGATGACCCGCCGGCCAGGGATGAGGCGTCCGCGACGGTGGAGCGTCCGGACCAGGCTGGCCGCGGTCTCGACCGTCGCGGCGACCATCGGCCTCAGCGTCGCCGGCGTCGCGGCGTACGTCGTGACGAGCCGGGTGCTGCACGAGCAGGTCGACGACTCGTTGCGTACGGCGCCCGCCTCCAAGCCGTTCTCCGGACCGGACTCACCACCACCGGGCACCGGGCCCGACACCGGGTCGGCGCCGACCGACCTGTGCTCCCAGATCGAGTCGGCCAGCGCTCCTTCGCCCGGACTGTTCGTCGTGGAGCTCATCCGCTCGGACGGCACGGTCTGCAAGGGCCCGGAGACCCCGGCCATCGAGCTCGAGGCGTCCGACTTCGAGGCGGCCGGAGGTCAGGCCGAGTCGACCGAGCTGCGCGACGGGAGGCTCGACAACGGCCATCGGGCTCGGGTGGCGATCGTGCTTCGCGGCGACGGCGACGTGATCGTCATCGCCCGCGACATCCAGTCGACGGTCAACGTGCTCGACACGCTGGCGCTCGCGCTGGCCGGCGTGATCGTCCTCGGGGCGGCGATCGCGCTGCTGCTGAGCCGCTGGAGCACCGGAGCAGCGCTTCGCCCGATCACCAGGTTCGCCCGGGTGGCCGAGCAGATAGCCGAGACCGGGAGCCTGGACCATGAGTTCGTGGCCGCGGTCGCCGTCGTCGACGGCGGCCGAGGGGACGAGCTCGACAGGCTCGCCCACGCGTTCAACAAGATGACGGCGGTGCTGGCCGACGCGCAGCTCCGCCAACGGCGGCTGGTCGCCGACGCGGGGCACGAGCTGCGGACCCCACTGTCGAGCCTGCGCGCCAACATCGACCTGCTGCGCAAGTCGCGCCGGCTGGGCCGCGGACTTCCCGAGGGGGAGGAGGGCCGTCTCCTCGACGACCTGTCCAGCCAGGCCATCGAGCTGTCCAGCCTGATCGACGACCTGGCCGAGCTCGCCGCCTCCGACAACACGCTCGCCTCGGACGACCCGGTGCGGTTCGACCTCTGCGTCGAGCGG
>JBAZRQ010000118.1:0-6380 GCA_041662925.1 Nocardioides sp.
CCGGCCCAACCCAGCGCCCGGCATACGCGTAGTTAGGTGACCCTTGCTTGAAAGGGCGATCGCATTAACGTCACACTGTTGTTGTGGAATTCGACGAGGCGCCCGTCGCCGGGCCCGACCAGACGACGCGGCAACGCGTCGTACGGTCGATCCTCGTCAGCGGGCCGTCCACCGCGGCGGCCCTCGCGGAGCGGCTTGACCTGACGCCGGCCGCCGTACGCCGCCACCTCGACCAGCTGGTCGAGGAGGGTGCCGTCGAGGCCCGCGAGCCGCGCTCGCTGGCCGCGCGTGGTCGCGGCCGGCCGGCCAAGCTCTTCGCGCTCACCGAGGTCGGGCGCGACGGCTTCGACCAGCAGTACGACGACCTCGCGGTGCTGGCGATGCGGTTCCTGGCCGAGACCGGTGGCGAGGAGGCGGTGCGGCAGTTCGCCGACCGTCGCGTCGCGTTCATCGAGGAGCGCTTCGGCCCGCTGGTGCTGGCCAAGCCGCACCTGAGCCCGGCCGAGGTGCTCGCCGAGATCTTCACCGCCGAGGGCTACGCCGCCACCGTGCGGCAGCTGCCGGTCGTGGGGGAGCAGCTGTGCCAGCAGCACTGCCCGGTCTCCCACGTCGCCCACGAGTTCCCCCAGCTGTGCGAGGCCGAGACCGCGGCGATCAGCCGCGTCCTCGACCACCACGTCCAACGCCTGGCCACGATCGCCCACGGCGACGGGGTCTGCACGACCTGCATCCCCAGCTCGACCACCAGCTCGACCACCAGCTCGACCACCACGATGGCCAGCGACACGGCCACTGAGAAGGAGAGGGTCACCCGATGACCTCCATCGAAGAGCTCAACCCCGAACTCAAGGGGATCGGCCGCTACGACTTCGGCTGGGCCGACACCGACGTCGCCGGCGCCACCGCGAAGCGGGGCCTGAGCGAGGACGTCGTACGCAACATCTCCGCGCTCAAGAACGAGCCGCAGTGGATGCTCGACATGCGCCTGAAGGGCCTCAAGCTCTTCCACCGCAAGCCGATGCCCACGTGGGGCTCCGACCTCGGCGCGATCGACTTCGACAACATCAAGTACTTCGTCCGCTCCAGCGAGAAGCAGGCGGCGACGTGGGACGACCTCCCCGAGGAGATCAAGAACACCTACGACCGGCTCGGCATCCCCGAGGCGGAGAAGCAGCGCCTCGTGTCCGGGGTCGCGGCCCAGTACGAGTCCGAGGTCGTCTACCACTCGATCCGCGAGGACCTCGAGGAGCAGGGCGTCCTCTTCCTCGACACCGACACCGCGCTGCGCGACCAGCCGGAGCTGTTCCAGGAGTACTTCGGCACCGTCATCCCCGTCGGTGACAACAAGTTCGCCGCGCTCAACACCTCGGTGTGGTCCGGCGGCTCGTTCATCTACGTGCCCAAGGGCGTCCACGTGGACATCCCGCTGCAGGCCTACTTCCGGATCAACACCGAGAACATGGGCCAGTTCGAGCGCACGCTGATCATCGTCGACGAGGACGCCTACGTGCACTACGTCGAGGGCTGCACCGCGCCGATCTACTCCTCCGACTCGCTGCACTCCGCGGTCGTGGAGATCATCGTGAAGAAGGGTGGCCGCTGCCGCTACACGACCATCCAGAACTGGTCCAACAACGTCTACAACCTCGTCACCAAGCGCGCCGTCTGCGAGGCCGGCGCGACCATGGAGTGGGTCGACGGCAACATCGGCTCCAAGGTGACGATGAAGTACCCCGCCGTCTACCTCATGGGCGAGCACGCCAAGGGCGAGACGCTGTCGATCGCGTTCGCCGGCGAGGGTCAGCACCAGGACGCCGGCGCCAAGATGGTGCACGCGGCCCCGCACACCTCGAGCTCGATCCTGAGCAAGTCGGTGGCGCGCGGCGGTGGGCGCACGTCCTACCGCGGCCTCATCCAGATCAACGAGGGCGCCTACGGCTCCAAGTCCAACGTGCTGTGCGACGCGCTGCTGGTCGACCAGATCAGCCGCTCGGACACCTATCCCTATGTCGACATCCGCGAGGACGACGTCTCCATGGGTCACGAGGCCTCGGTCTCGAAGGTCTCCGACGACCAGCTCTTCTACCTCATGTCCCGGGGCATGGAGCAGGACGAGGCGATGGCGATGATCGTGCGCGGCTTCATCGAGCCGATCGCGAAGGAGCTCCCGATGGAGTACGCCCTCGAGCTCAACCGCCTGATCGAGCTGCAGATGGAGGGGGCCGTCGGCTGATCCCGACGCCTCCCCGACACACCCGCAACCGTAGGAAGACACCAGAGTGACTGTGACCGACACTGCACGCGAGAGCGTGGAGTCGATGCTCGAGACCAACCCGACCCGGAGCCACCTCAACCCGCCGCCGTCGTACGACCTGGCGGACCACCCGGTCCCGACGGGCCGTGAGGAGATCTGGCGGTTCACGCCGCTCAAGCGGCTGCGCGGCATCCTCGACGGCGAGGCCTCCGAGGCGCACCTGACCTGGGAGACGTCGCTGCCCGAGGGCGTCACCCTCACCGAGATCACGGCTGAGCAGGCTGTCGAGCTCGGCGAGCTGGCACCCAACGACCGGCCGTCGGCCCTCGCCGCCGCCCGGGCAGGCGGCGCGCTGCTGCTGGACATCCCGGCCGAGGCCGAGCCCGACGCGCCGGTGTGGCTCAAGCTGCACGGCGAGTCGGTCGACGACCTCGTCTGGGGCCAGCTGGTCATCAGGTTCGGTCGGTTCTCCAAGGCCACGGTCGTGCTGGAGCACACCGGCTCGGCGCGCTACTCCGCGACCACCACGGTGGTCGTCGGTGACAGCGCCAACGCCAACGTGCTCAGCCTCCAGGACTGGGACGACGACGCGGTCCACCTCGGCCGCGACGCCATCCGGGTCGGCCGCGACGCCTCCGTGCGGCACACCGCCATCACCTTCGGTGGCGACGTGGTCCGGCTCAACGCCAACGTCGAGTACGACGGCCCCGGCGGCGAGGCCGAGCTCCTCGGCCTCTACTTCGCCGACGAGGGCCAGCACCTCGAGCACCGGCTCTTCGCCGACCACAACCAGCCGCGCACCAAGAGCCACGTCGTCTACAAGGGCGCGCTCCAGGGCCAGGGCGCCCACACCGTCTGGATCGGCAACGTCCTCATCCGCAAGGTCGCCGAGGGCATCGAGACCTACGAGGAGAACCGCAACCTGGTGCTCACCGACGGCTGCCACGCCGACTCGGTGCCCAACCTCGAGATCGAGACCGGCGAGATCGAGGGCGCCGGCCACGCGTCGGCCACCGGCCGGTTCGACGACGAGCAGCTGTTCTACCTGCGCTCGCGCGGCGTCTCCGAGGCCGAGTCGCGGCGCCTGGTCGTGCACGGCTTCTTCAACGACCTGATCCGCAAGATCGGCGTCGCCTCCCTCGAGGAGAAGCTGATGGCCACCGTCGAGGACGAGCTCGCCAAGAACGTGTTGAAGGACATCGCCCGATGACCTTCGAGCGCGTCTGTGCCGCGACCGACGTACCCACCGACGAGGCCCTCGGGGTCAAGGTCGGTGACGTCGACGTGGCGATCGCGCGTCACGAGGACGAGTTCTTCGCGCTCCAGGACCTCTGCTCCCACGCCGCGGTCCCGCTCAGCGAGGGCGAGGTCGAGGACTGCACCGTCGAGTGCTGGCTCCACGGCTCGCGCTTCGACCTGCGCTCGGGCAAGCCCAGCGGCCTGCCCGCCACCGAACCTGTCGCCACCTTCCCGGTGGAGGTCCGCGAGGACGGCGTCTACGTCGACGTCTCGACGACGCTCAACGGCGTACGCCCCACCTGACACCCCGACTTCTCACCACCGCTAGGAGAAACGCAATGAGCACGCTCGAGATCAAGGACCTGCACGTCTCGGTCAAGACCGAGGACGGCCCCAAGGAGATCCTCAAGGGGGTCACGCTGACCATCAAGGACGGCGAGACCCACGCGATCATGGGGCCCAACGGCTCCGGCAAGTCCACGCTGGCCTACTCGATCGCCGGCCACCCCAAGTACGACGTCACCGGCGGCACCGTGACCCTCGACGGCCAGGACGTGCTGGCCATGTCGGTCGACGAGCGGGCGCGCGCCGGGCTGTTCCTGGCGATGCAGTACCCCGTCGAGGTGCCCGGCGTCTCGGTCTCCAACTTCCTGCGCACCGCCAAGACCGCCGTCGACGGCGAGGCCCCCAAGCTGCGCACGTGGGTCAAGGACGTCAACAAGGCCCTGCAGGACCTCAACCTGGACCCGACGTTCGGCCAGCGCTCGGTCAACGAGGGCTTCTCCGGTGGCGAGAAGAAGCGCCACGAGATCGCCCAGCTGGAGCTGCTCAACCCCAAGATCGCGGTGCTCGACGAGACCGACTCCGGCCTCGACATCGACGCCCTGAAGGTCGTCTCCGAGGGGGTCAACCGCTTCCGCGGCCAGGAGGGCAAGGGCGTCCTGCTGATCACGCACTACACGCGGATCCTGCGCTACATCACCCCCGACTACGTCCACGTCTTCGTCGACGGCCGGATCGCGGACCAGGGCGGCCCCGAGCTCGCCGACGCGCTCGAGGCCGAGGGCTACGACAAGTACCTCACCAAGGCACCGGCCTGATGGAAGGCCTGCTTCCCGAGCTGGACGTGATCCGCAAGGACTTCCCGATCCTCGAGCGGACGCTCGCCAACGGGCAGGAGCTGGTCTACCTCGACAGCGCCAACACCTCGCAGAAGCCGCAGGTGGTCATCGACACGATGGTCGACCACCTGGAGCACCACAACGCCAACATCGCGCGGGCCATGCACCAGCTCGGCGCCGAGTCGACCGAGGCGTTCGAGGGCGCGCGCGACAAGGTGACGTCCTTCATCGGCGCGCCGTCGCGCGACGAGGTGATCTTCACCAAGAACGCCACCGAGGCGCTCAACCTGGTCGCCAACACGCTCATGTGGGCCACCGGCGACCTGGCGATCGGTGCGGGCGACGAAGTCGTCATCACCGAGATGGAGCACCACTCCAACATCGTGCCGTGGCAGCTGCTGACGCAGCGCAAGGGCGCGACGCTGCGGTGGTTCGGGCTGACCGACGACGGCCGGCTCGACCTGTCCGACCTCGACCAGCTCATCAACGAGAAGACCAAGGTCGTCTCGCTGACGTGGGTGTCCAACATGCTCGGGACGATCAACCCGGTCGCCCAGATCGCCCGCCGTGCCCACGAGGTCGGCGCGATCGTGGTGGTCGACGCGTCCCAGGCGGTCCCGCAGCTGCCCGTCGACGTCACCGCCTGTGGTGCCGACCTGCTCGCCTTCACCGGTCACAAGGTCGTCGGGCCCACCGGCATCGGCGTCCTCTGGGGCAAGCGCGCGGTGCTCGACCAGCTGCCGCCGTTCCACGGCGGTGGCGAGATGATCGAGTCCGTCCGCATGGACGTGTCGACCTACGCGGGCATCCCGCACAAGTTCGAGGCCGGCACCCCGCCGATCGTCGAGGCGATCGGGCTGGGCGCGGCGGTCGACTACCTCGGCCACATCGGCATGGAGGCCATCCACGCGCACGAGCAGGCGATCACCGCCTACGCGCTCGAGGGGCTCGCCACCATCCCGGGGCTGACCGTCCTCGGCCCGCTCGACGCTGCCCAGCGCGGCGGCGCGATCTCCTTCGAGATCGACGGCGTACACCCCCACGACATCGCCCAGGTGCTCGACTCGCGCGGCGTCGCCGTCCGGGCCGGCCACCACTGCGCCAAGCCCGCCCACGCCCGCTTCGGGGTGCAGAGCTCGACGCGCATGTCGTCGTACCTCTACACGACCCCGACCGAGATCGACGCCCTCGTCGAGGGACTGGAATACACCCGGTCCTACTTCAAGTTGGGTTGAGTGACATGACTTCAGCAGCCAACCCCGCCCTGGACTCGCTCTACCAGGAGATCATCCTCGACCACTACAAGCACCCCCACCACAAGGGGCTGCGTGAGCCGTTCGAGGCCGAGGTCCACCACGTCAACCCGACCTGCGGCGACGAGGTGACCCTGCGCGTCCACCTCGACGACGGTGTCGTCACCGACGTCTCCTACGACTCGGTGGGCTGCTCGATCTCGCAGGCCTCGGCCTCGGTGATGGCCGACCTGGTGATCGGCAAGCCGGTCGCCGAGGCGATGGCGATCCACGAGGAGTTCCTGACCCTGATGCAGGGCAAGGGCACCGTCGAGCCCGACGAGGACGTCCTCGAGGACGGCATCGCGTTCGCCGGTGTCGCCAAGTTCCCGGCGCGCGTCAAGTGCGCACTACTGTCCTGGATGGCCTGGAAAGACGCCACCACCCGAGTCATGGAGGACTCCCGATGACTGACACTGGTTCCATCGAGCACGGCGACCTGCCCGACGTACCCGAGGCCGGCCCGACGGGCGG
>JBAZRQ010000119.1:0-6368 GCA_041662925.1 Nocardioides sp.
GCTCGGCCCACCGACGCCAGCAGCCCGAGGTGCCGCGGCCCGAGCACCGTGCCGGCGCTGATCAGGTGCTCGCCCTCGGTCACGTCGCCACCGGCGAGCCGGATGTGCTGGCCCGCGGTGGGCGCCCGCGTGATCCGCACCCGCTCGGCACCCCGGTCGGTCCACTCGTAGGGCACGACCGCGTCGGCCCCGAGGGGCATCGGGGCACCGGTCATGATCTTGGCGACGTGGCCGGCCGTGATGCTGCGCGGGCCGGCGCGGCCGGCGCCGATCTCACCGACGACCGGCAGCTCCACCGGGGCCGCCTCCGACGCGGCGAGCACGTCGTCACGGCGTACGGCGTAACCGTCCATCGCCGAGTTGTCGAAGCGGGGCAGCGACAGCGGGGCAGCGATGTCCTCGGTGCAGACCAGGCCCAGGGCGTCGAGCAGCGGCAGCTCGACCGCAGGGGTCGGTCGCAGGTCGGCGAGGACCCGCGCGAGGAAGTCGTCGACGGACTCGAGTCCGTCAGGCATCCGCCGTACCGCTCAGGACCGTGTCGGGCGCGACCCGCTCGGCCCTCTTGGCCTCGAGCTCGACGTCGCCGACCACCTGTACGCCCTTGCCGAAGGTCCAGTCGCCCTCGACCTTGAGCGAGGACGCATCCTTCATCGAGGGCGCCCCCTCGGGGAAGCGCTTGTCGAACTCGCCGACCAGCTTGTAGTAGTCGGTGTCGAGGTCAACGTAGGGCAGGGCCCCGGAGACCTGGTCGAGCACGAAGTCGCTGCCGATGTCGTAGACGTCGGAGCGCAGCACCAGCAGGTCGTTGGTGGTCTTGACGGGGACGAAGCGGTCGCGGCCGACCTCGATCAGCTGCGAGCCCTCGAACACCTCGACCGCGGCCCCCATGGCCGTCTCGATCTGGATCACGTTGGGGGTGCGCGGGTCGGCGGGGTCGAGGTGCTTGACGTTGCGGATCAGCGGCAGCCCGAGGATGCCCTGGCGGACGTCGAGCGCCTGCTTCATCGCCGCCAGGTCGAACCACAGGTTGTTGGTCGAGCAGAAGCGGTGCCGGTCCAGGTCGGCCAGGGCCGCGACGTCGGCGGGCGGGGTCTGCGCGGTCTCGCGCAGCACGATCCGGCCGTCCTGCTTGCGGCGGGCGAAGTGGCCGCCCTTGCGGTCGGACGGCGTACGCCGGACCGCCTCGATCGCGAACGGCGCACCGGAGCCGGCGAACCAGCCCGCGACCCGGGCGTCGGGCACGGCGCCGAGGTTGTCGGAGTTGGAGACGAACACGTAGCGGAAGCCGCGCTCGATCAGCAGGTCGAGCAGGCCGGTGCCACGCAGCGCGGTGTAGACGTCGCCGTGCCCGGGCGGACACCACTCGAGGTCGGGGTCCTTGGGGTAGGCCGCCGGAGCGAGGTCCTTCTCGAGGAGCTTGGGCTCCTTGTTCTGCAGGAACTCCAGCGGCAGGCCCTCGACCGGCAGGTCGCTGTAGCGCTCGAGCGCGGCCATCGTGTCGCCCGAGGTGCGGAAGCTGTTCATGAAGATCAGCGGCAGCGGGGCGTCGTACTCCGCACGCAGGTGCAGCACCTGCCGCGCGATGATGTCGAGGAAGGACAGGCCGTGGCGCACGCACAGCAGCGACTTGGCGCGGTCCATGCCCATGGACGTGCCGAGGCCACCGTTGAGCTTGATCACGGCCGTGTGTCGGATGGCCTCGGCGGCCACCAGGTCGTCGACCTCGACGTCGCCCAGCGCCTGCATGTCGACAGGGTCGATCGCGGACTCGGGGATCATCCCGGTCTCGCCATGCTCCAGCAGGCGGTAGTAGTGGGCGAACGTGTCGATCGCCACCTCGTCCACCCCGGCGTCGACCATCTTGGCGCGGGCTCTCTGCAACCCAGGACTACCCATGCCACCGATCGTAGGCTTGCCTTGTGCAAACGTCGCAACCGCGTCCGGGACCGCTCGCCAAGGCGGCCTTGCGCGACCAGCTGGTCACCGCCCGCAACCGCCGGTCGCTGGCCGAGATCGGCGACGCCGCCCGGGACCTGACGGCCCATCTGCTCGCGTGTGACGAGGTACGACGGGCCGCCACCGTCGCGGCCTATGTCGCCGTCGGCACGGAGCCCGGCACCGCTCCGCTGCTCGCCGCGCTGCGCGAGGCCGGCAAGCGGGTGATCCTGCCCGTGGTGCTACCCGGCAACGACCTCGACTGGGCGGTCCACACCGGCGACGCGGGGCTGGTGCCCGCCCGCTTCGGACTGCTCGAGCCCAGCAGTCCCCGGCTCGGGGTCGACGCGATCGCCACGCCCGACGTGGTCCTGGTCCCGGGCCTCGCCGTGGACGCCGCCGGGTTCCGCCTGGGTCGTGGCGGCGGCTGCTACGACCGCGCCCTGGCCCGGGTGCCGGTCGGCACCTTCACCTGCGTGCTGCTCTACGACGACGAGGTCGGGCGCGACGTCCCCGTCGAGCCGCACGACCTCCCCGTCACCGCCGCCGTCTCACCGGCGGGGTTGCGCCGCTTCTAGGACTCGTCCGCCGGGACCAGCGTGAGCGTGTCGGCCCCGGCCTCGACGACCGCATCGCGGGAGAACCCCCACGGCAGCGTCCCGCCCTCGGCCCACATGTCGGTCTGGTCGGTGTAGTGCTCGCTGAACGGGTGGCCCGAGACACCGGTGAGGTTGACCCAGCGCGAGTCGTCGAAGTCGGCCAGGGACACCACCATCCGCACCGAGGGCGCCCACACCACGGCGTACCCCTCCGCGGCGTCCCAGCCGTTCGCGTCGACGATGGCGTTGCCGCCGGCGACCTCCCAGCCGCCCCGGTTGAACATCCGCTCGACCAGGCCGACGCCCGACTCACCCAGGGTGCTCGACCGCAGCTCGAGCCGGTGCAGGTGGCCCCACGACCAGTCGTCGGGGTTGGGCGCCTGGCGTGAGGTCAGCTCGTTGCGGGCGGCGAGCAACGCGTCGCGGATGACGTCGTCGCGGGTCTCGACCTCGGTGTCGGTGGTGACGTCGTCCCACCACGGCGAGTTCGGCTGGTCGAGCAGCCGTTCCATCACCCCCATCCAGCGCTGGCCACCATCGGGCCAGGTCTCCTCGGGAAGCTCGTCGTGGAACGTCTGCTCGAGCAGGTTGCGCCACGTGACGTTGTAGTAGGCGGCGGCACCGCTGTCGGCGCCTTGCCGGAAGTCCCAGTCGGCCAGTAGCCGCTGCCCGGCGGAGGCGTAACCGCGGCGCAGCCGCACGTCGAGGAGGTAGGGCGTGAGGACCGGCGCCATCGGGTTGCGGTCGTCGAGCTGCAGCTGCAGCATCTCCTCGACCGACAGGTCGCCGCCGTCGACCAGACGCTCCCCCAGCAGGAAGCGCAGTCGCTCGGAGCGGTAGCCGCGGTCCCAGTCGTCGGTGAGGAAGTAGGGGTAGGACTCGTCGTCGATGACGGCCTGGTTGGCCGTGACCACGAAGCCCTCCTCGGGGTCGAGCACGTTGGGCAGGCCGTCGTAGGGGACGAACTCCCCCGTCCAGTCGTTCTCGGGCCGCCAGCCCGCGGAGGGCAGCACGCCGTCGTTGCCGGACTTGCGGATCGGCACCCGGCCCGACGCCTGGTAGCCGATGTGGCCCTCGCGGTCGGCGTAGACGATGTTCTGGGCCGGTACGCCGAAGTCGGCGATCGCCGAGCGGAAGGAGTCCCAATCGGTGGCCAGGTTGAGCGCGAGGACCGCGTCGGCCGTCGTGCCCGGCTGGAGCGCGGTCCACGCCAGCGACACGGCGTACTCGTCGGCGGGAGGCCGCTCCACCGGCGCCACCTCGGCCACGTCGGCGAGCACGTCGTCGACGTCGGAGAGGATCGGGCCGTGCGCCGTCGCGCGCACCGTGAGCTCGACGTCGTCGCCGTCGGCGACCTCGATCGTCTCGGTGCGGACCTGCAGCGGCCGCGCCTTGCCGTCGTAGCGCCAGGTGTCGCCCTCGACCCGCTCGACGAAGAGGTCGGTGACGTCGGGCCCGAGGTTGGTGAACCCCCAGGCGATGTCGGCGTTGTGGCCGATGATCACGCCCGGGACGCCCGAGAACGTGACGCCGGAGACGTCGAGCGGGCAGGCCTCCGAGAGCTCCCGGCAGTGCAGCCCCATCTGCATCCACACACCCGGCAGGCCGACCCCGAGGTGCGGGTCGTTGGCGAGCAGCGGCTCACCGGTCGCGGAGTGGTCGCCGTCGACCACCCAGGAGTTGCTGCCGACACCCTCACCCCGGCCCAGCCAGGACGGGAGCCGGTCGAGGCCGGCCTGCAGCCGGGCGAACGGCGCGCGCTGCGCCGCCGTGAACGGCGTGCGCTGCGGGTTGCGGGTGCCTCCGGTGGTGGCGTCCTGCTCGAAGACGCCGTCCACGACGGCGCCCTGGCCGACGATCGGGGCGTGCTCGCCGGAGGGGTACGCCGGGTAGAGCTCGGCGGCGCGCTCCGCACCGACCGCGTCCATGGTGAGCACCCGGTCGATCTCCTCGACCATGTTGCCGCGAAGGTCCCAGGCCATCGCCTTGAGCCAGGCCAGCGAGTCGACCGCGGTCCACTCCTCGGGCCGGTAGTCGAGCCCGCCGGCGTTGAGCACGGTGTACTCCAGGGCGATCTCCGACGGCGAGCTCTCCGCGAGGAACGCGTTGACGCCGTCGGCGTACGCCTCGAGCGCGGCGCGGGTGTCGGGCTCGATCAGCGCCAGCTCCCGCGCGGCGACGCGACGCCAGCCCATGGTGCGCACGTAGAGGTCGCTCTCGAGGGCGTCCTCGCCGAACATCTCGGCCAGCCGCCCGGCGGTGGCGTGCCGGCGGACGTCCATCTGGAAGAACCGCTCCTGCGCGTGGACGTAGCCCTGCGCCCGCATCAGGTCGGCCATGGAGTCGCCGTAGAGCTGAGGGATGCCGTGCTCGTCGCGCACCACCTCGACCTCGGCCTCCAGCCCCGGCAGCTCCAGCGTGCCCGAGGTCTGGGGCAGCGGACGGCGCGCGAGCACCACGAAGGTGGCCAGCCCGGCGACGAGCAGCAGCACCAGGGCCACGGCCAGGTAGGTCGACAGGCGTAGCGCCCGGGGCAGCCGGATGAAGGACTGCCACGCGCGTCGTTTCGGGGCTGTCTTCGGGGCAGGTTCCTCGGTCATGGCGCGACTCATTGTGCCGTGCCGTAGAATTAGCAGTCGTCAGGGCGGAGTGCCAGATTTCCGCGCGGGACGCATGACCGAGGAGACCGACACCGTGCCGACCTATCAGTACGCCTGCACCGACTGCGGGCACGACTTCGAGCAGTTCCAGAGCTTCTCCGACGACACCCTCACCGACTGCCCCCAGTGCGACGGCCGCTTGCGCAAGCTGTTCAACGCCGTGGGCGTGGTGTTCAAGGGCTCCGGCTTCTACCGCAACGACAGCCGGTCGACCACGAGCTCGACCGACGCGCCCGCCGCGAAGACCGACTCTGCCGCGACGTCCACCAAGACCGAGACCAAGAGCGAGTCGAAGCCGGCCGCAGCGCCGGCCGCCGCCTCCTCCTGACCCCTGTGGAGAGCGGCTCCGTCACGGATCGTTCTCGCCTAGCGTCGAGGGATGGACTCTCGGGACCCAGTTCGGGGCACAGGTCGGGGCACAGGTCGGGGCACACGTGATCGCCTGGCCGGCGCCCGCCGGCGGCTGCGCCAGGCAGTGCTGCGGCGGCGCCGGCTGCTGGCCGCGCTGCTGACCGCGGTGGCCGTGGCCGCCGGGCTGCACGCGGTGGCCGCGCCCCCGCCCGCGACCGTGAGGGTCGCCGTCGCGGCGCGCGACCTCCCGGCCGGGTCGGTGCTCGGCGCCGACGACCTGGTGCCGGCCGACTTCGCGCCCGGGTCGGTGCCCGACGACCTGGCCGCCGACGCCGTCGGCCGCACGCTCGCTGCCCCACTGCGGCGCGGCGAGCCGGTGACCGCCGTACGACTGGTGGGCCCGCTGCTGACCGACGGCTCCCCCGGCCTGGTCGCCACTCCGGTCCGGCTGCCCGACGGCGGCATGGTCGCGCTGCTCGAGGTCGGCGACCGGGTCGACCTGCTCGCGGCCGATCCCCGGGCCGGCGACGCGGAGGTCGTGGCGGCCGGGCTACCGGTGCTGGCGATCCCGGACGAGGCCGAGAGCGAGGGGGTCACTGCCTCGGGACTGCCCGGGCGGCTCGTCGTCGTCGGCGCCCAGCCGGACGAGGTGCCGCGGATCGCGTCGGCCGCGGTCCGCGCCTTTGTGACTTTCACCTGGAGCAGCGACTAGTGTCGGGGCCCCGTCTCTCGGACACCCAAGGAGCACCTCATGACCGGGTTCAAGAACTTCATCCTGCGAGGCAACCTCGTCGACCTCGCGGTGGCCGTCATCATCGGCACC
>JBAZRQ010000120.1:0-6367 GCA_041662925.1 Nocardioides sp.
CCAGGATCTTCTCGACGAGGACGTAGGCGCCGCCGGTGAGGCCGGCCAGGTCGTCGAGGTAGCCGCGCGGGTCACGCAGGCCGTCGGGGTGGTCGACCCGGAGGCCGTCGACCAGGCCTTCGCCGAACCAGCGCGCGATCTCGACGTGGCTCGCGTCGAACACCTCGCGGTCCTCGACCCGGATCGCGGCCAGGGTGTTGACCGCGAAGAAGCGGCGGTAGTTGAGCTCGGCGTCGGCGGCGCGCCACGACACCAGCTCGTAGTGCTGCTCGTCGTGGCTGGTCGTGCCGGGAGCGAGCGGGAACCGGTGCTCGTGGTAGCGCACCTCCCCGTCAGTCACCTGGATCGAGCCCTCGTCGCCGTCACCGACGACGGGGATCCGCAGCCGCCCGCCGCCGAAGGCCCAGTCGATGTCGAAGTACGACGCGTAGGCCGAGTCGCGGCCATGCTTCAGCAGGTCCCACCACCAGGCGTTGGCCGACGGGGTCGCGACCCCGACGTGGTTGGGCACGATGTCGACGAGCACACCCAGCCCGAGCCGGCGTGCCTCGGCCGAGAGCACCGCGAGGCCTTCCGGCCCGCCTCGCGTCGGGTCGACGGTCTCGTGGGAGACGACGTCGTAGCCGTGGTTGCTGCCGGGCTCGGCCACCAGGATCGGCGACAGGTAGACCCAGTCGGCGCCCAGGTCGTGGAGGTACGACAAGCGCCGCGCGGCCTCGAACAGGTCGAAGTCGGCGGTGATCTGGAGGCGGTAGGTGCTGTGCGGGGCCCGAGCCGGCATGCGTTCAGCCCCGATCGGACTGCGCGGCCAGGGACGCGGCCACGGAGTGGTCGGGCTCGGCCTCGGGCTCGGCGTACTCCCGCAGGACCACGAGGCTGCGGTGCTCGAGCTGCAGCGTCGCGCCCGCGGCGTACGGCGTCTTCTCGTCGACGTGCCCGGCGGTGTCGATCACGACGTCCCACGCGGCGGCGTACTCCTCGAGGGGCAGCGTCACCTGCACCTGCCCGTCGGCGTTGAAGTAGAGCAGGAAGTGGTCGTCGACGATCTCGCCGCCACGGGAGTCCTTGCCCGCGATGCCGTGCCCGTTGAGGTACATGCCGATCGCCTGCGACCCGTCGTTCCAGTCGTGCTCCTCCATCGGGCGCCCGTCGAGGTGCAGCCAGACGATGTCGTTGAGCCGGTCGCCCTCACCGCCCGGGACCTCGGTGCGCACGGTGCTGCCCGTGAAGAAGCGCTTGCGGCGGAACGTCGGATGGTCCATGCGCAGCTTGATCAGGGTGGCGGTGAACTCGATCAGCGGCTTGTCGGCGTCGTCCCAGTGCATCCAGGCGATCTCGGAGTCCTGGGCGTAGGTGTTGTTGTTGCCTTGCTGGGTGCGCCCCATCTCGTCACCGTGCAGGAGCATCGGCACGCCCTGGCTGAGCAACAGCGTGGCCAGCAGGTTGCGCTGCTCCCGGGCCCGGAACGCCCGGATCTCGGGGTCGTCGGTGGGACCCTCGACGCCGTGGTTCCACGAGCGGTTGTGGTTCTCGCCGTCGTTGTTGCCCTCGCCGTTGGCCTCGTTGTGCTTGTCGTTGTAGGAGACCAGGTCGGCCAGGGTGAAGCCGTCGTGGGCGGTGACGAAGTTGATGCTCGCGACCGGCCGCCGTCCGGAGTGCTCGTAGAGGTCGGCCGAGCCCGCCAGCCGGGACGCGAACTCCCCCAGCGACGGCTCGCCGCGCCAGAAGTCGCGGACGACGTCACGGTAGGCGCCGTTCCACTCGGTCCACTGCGGCGGGAAGCCGCCCACCTGGTAGCCGCCGGGACCGACGTCCCACGGCTCGGCGATCAGCTTGACCTGGCTGACGACGGGGTCCTGCTGCACGAGCTCGAAGAACGTCGCGAGCCGGTCGACGTCGTAGAACTCACGCGCGAGCGCGGAGGCCAGGTCGAAGCGGAAGCCGTCGACGTGCATCTCGGTGACCCAGTAGCGCAGCGAGTCCATGATCAGCTGCAGCGAGTGCGGGTGCCGGACGTTGAGGCTGTTGCCGGTGCCGGTGTAGTCCATGTAGTACTGCTGGTCGTCCTCGACCAGCCGGTAGTACGCCGGGTTGTCGATGCCCTTGAAGCTCAAGGTCGGGCCCATGTGGTTGCCCTCGGCGGTGTGGTTGTAGACCACGTCGAGGATCACCTCGATGCCCGCGGCGTGCATCGCCTTGACCATCGACTTGAACTCCTGCACCTGCTGGCCGACCTGGCCGGTGCTGGCGTACTCCGAGTGCGGCGCGAAGAAGCCGATCGTGTTGTAGCCCCAGTAGTTGCGCAGGCCCTGGTCGAGCAGGGTGCTGTCCTGGATGAACTGGTGCACCGGCATC
The DNA here is from genome assembly GCA_041662925.1 of Nocardioides sp. Lineage (GTDB taxonomy): Bacteria > Actinomycetota > Actinomycetes > Propionibacteriales > Nocardioidaceae > Nocardioides. The sequence continues at coordinate 2,356 of JBAZRQ010000120.1, forward strand.
AGCTCGAGCGTGGTGATCCCGAGCCGCTTGAGGTGGTCGGTGATCGAGGGGTGCGCGAGCCCGGCGTAGGTGCCCCGGATCTCCTCGGGCAGGTCCTCGTGGAGCTGGGTCATCCCCTTGACGTGCGCCTCGTAGATGACGCTCTCGTTGTAGGGGTAGTTGAGCCGGCGGTCGCCCTCCCAGTCGAAGAAGGGGTTGATCACCACGCCGAAGGTCATGTGCGGGGCCGAGTCGTCGTCGTTGCGCGAGTCGGGGTCGCCGAAGTTGTAGCCGAACAGGCTCTGGTCCCAGTCGATCTCACGGGTGGTGGCCTTGGCGTAGGGGTCGAGCAGCAGCTTGGCCGGGTTGCACCGCAGGCCCTGCTTGGGGTCCCACGGACCGTGCACGCGGTAGCCGTAGCGCTGGCCGGGCTGCACCTGCGGCAGGTAGCAGTGCCAGACGTGGGCGTCGACCTCGCTGACCTCCACCCGGGTCTCGGCGCCGTCCTCCTCGAACAGGCACAGCTCCACACGGTCGGCCACCTCGCTGAACAGCGCGAAGTTGGTGCCGCTGCCGTCGTACGTCGCCCCCAAGGGGTAGGCGTGGCCAGGCCAGGACTCGTGCACGGTGCCTCCGGGTGATCGGGTGTCGCGGGTTTGGATCGCTCCAATCATGCAGGTACCCGGCCGTGCGGAAGCCATCCGCCCCCGCGTCAGGCGCGGGCGGAGGCGCGGAGCCGGCTGTTGCTGGCGCGGAGTCGGCGCAGCTCGTCCTCGAGCACCAGTACCCGGGCGATGCCGGCGAGGTTGAGGCCGTCGGCCAGCAGCTCGCCGATGCGCCGCAGCCGCGCGATGTCGGACTCGCTGTAGAGGCGCGAGCCCCCGGGAGTGCGGGCCGGGCTGAGCAGCCCACGGCGCTCGTAGACGCGGAGGTTCTGGATCTGCATCGACGCCAGGTCGGCGGCCACCGAGATCGCGAAGAGCGCACGTTGCGGCGTCTGGTCCGACTCGCTCATCTCTCTCCCCTGCGCACTTGATTCTGGGCACTTGATTCCGGCTATCCGGAAGGCTATAACAAATATGAATCGTCCGATACAGATCCGGGGCTCACCCGAGCCCCGCTGACAGACCAGGAGGAAGCGATGCTGCTGCGCACCACCGACCCGTTCCGTGACTTCGACCGTCTTGCCCAGCAGATCCTGGGCACGACCAACCGCCCCGCCGTGATGCCGATGGACGCCTGGCGCGAGGGCGACCGCTTCGTCATCGAGTTCGACCTTCCCGGCGTCGCACCCGACTCGATCGACCTCGACGTCGAGCGCAACGTGCTGACCGTGCGGGCCGAGCGCGTCGCCCGCAACGGCGACTGGGAGGCCCTCGCCTCCGAGCGCCCGCGCGGCGTGTTCAGCCGCCAGCTGGTGCTGGGCGACAACCTCGACCTCGATCGGATCGAGGCGTCCTACGACACCGGCGTGCTCCGGCTGACCGTCCCGGTCGCCGAGAAGGCGAAGCCCCGCAAGATCCAGGTCACCGGGCAGGACACCGTCGGGGCCGGCGACCAGCGCCAGGTGCTCGAGGCCTGAGCCGAGGCTGCGCCCTTCCGTCAGCCGGGAGGGCGCAGCCGCCGCGGGATGCCCGCGTCGGTGCGCTCGGAGCCGGCGAGGCGCACCTTGACGTCGACCAGCACCGCACCGGTGGGGCTCACGACGACGGGGTTGAGGTCGAGCTCGGCGACCTCGGGCACGTCGAGCGCGAGCTGGCCCAGCGACACGACCAGCCGCTCCAGCGCGGCGACGTCGGCCGCCGCCGTACCGCGGTAGCCCTCGAGCAGCGGCCAGATCCTCAGGGAGCGGATCACCCGGGCCGCGTCGCGGGGGCTCACGGGCGGCAGCAGGAAGGTGCGGTCGTCCCACACGTCGGTGGCGACGCCACCTGCGGCCACCATCACCAGGGGCCCGAAGCTCGGGTCGCGCACGATGCCCAGGGCCAGCTCCACCCCGGAGGCCATCGGCTGCACCAGCACCGGTGCCGACCGGCACCCCAGCTCGATCCCGAAGTCCTTGACGGCCCGCCTCACCTCGGCGGTCGTGCGCAGCCCGACCCGGACCAGTCCGCGGTCGCTCTTGTGCACGATCTCGGGGGCGGCCACCTTCACCGCGACCGGGAACCCGATCCGGGTGGCCAGCCTGGCGGCGGCCGCCCCGGAGGCGGCGATGTCGCCGTCCGGCGCCAGGCCGTACGGCGTCAGCAGCGCGGCCGCGTCGGGCGCGGGGAGCCAGCCGCCGGTGTCCGACGACTCCGCGAGCGTCTTGGCCTCACGGCGGGTCACCTCCGCACGGTCGTCGTCGGTCGGCGGCACCTCGTCGCGCGGCTCGGCCAGCCAGGCGGCGTACTTCACGACCTTGCCGATGGCGCCGGCCGCGCCCTCGAGAGTCGCCAGCACGGTGATCCCGGGGTGGGTGCCGGGCTCAGCGGTCATGCCGCCCATCGGCACCAGCACCATCGGCAGCTCCGGGCGGCGCGCCCGGGCCTCGACGAGGGCCACGAGCATCAGGGCAGGGTCGGAGACGCTGGTCGCGACCAGCGGCACCAGCAGCGCGTCGACCTCACCCGAGCCGAGCACCAGCTCGACGGTCGCGGCGAGGTCGTCGGCCGACGCACCGGCACCGAGGTCGACCGGGTTGCTGGTGCCGACGGTCCCTGACACGTGTGCCCCGAGGGCCGCCCGGAGCTCGGGTGAGAACTCCGGCACCAGCAGCCCGCAGGTGTCCAGGGCGTCGGCGGCCAGCACCCCCACGCCGCCGGCGTTGCTGATCACGCCCACCCGGGCGCCGTCGGGCAGCGGCTGCTCGGCGAGGAGCAGCGCGGTCTGGGCGAGGTCCTCGGCGCTGCGGCAGGCGATGACGCCCGACTGCGCGAACAGGGCGTCGACCCCGGCCGCGGGCGACGCGGCCGCCGCCGTGTGCGAGCTGCCCGCCCGGACGCCGCCGGCCGACCGGCCACCCACCACGCCCAGCAGCGGCTTGCGCTCGGAGAAGGTGCGGGCCATCCGGGCGAACTTGGGGGCGTTGCCGAAGGACTCCAGGTAGAGCGCCGCCGCCGTCACGCGGGGGTCGTCGACCCAGGCGGCCAGCAGGTCGTTGCCCGAGACGTCGGTCTTGTTGCCGAGCGAGATGAAGGAGCCGATCCCCAGCCCCCACCGGGTGGCGACGTCGAGCAGGGCGATGCCGACTCCCCCGGACTGCGAGGCCACGGCCAGCCCGCCGGCCGGCGGAGACGCCCGGGTGAACGTCGCGTTGAGCCGGATCTCGGGGTCGTTGATCATCACGCCGAGGCAGTTGGGGCCGATCACCCGGATGCTGTGGGCGCGGGCCAGCCGCGCGATGCTGCGCTGGATCCGCGCCCCCTCCTCCCCCATCTCGCCGAGGCCGGAGGTGACGACCACCAGGCTGGAGACTCCGGCCGCGACGGCGTCCTCCACGACCGACAGCACCCCCTCCGGGGGCACCGCCACCACGGCGATGTCCACGTGCTCGGGCACGTCGACCAGGCTCGGGTAGGCCGGGACGCCGTCGATGTCGCCGGCCCGCGGGTGGACGGCGTACACCTTCCCGGTGAAACCGCCCTCGCGGATCGACCCGAGGACGGCATGGCCGACACCGGTGGCGTCGCGGCGGGCACCCACGACGGCGACACAGCGGGGCGTCAGCAACGGGTGCAGCGAGCGGGCCTCGGCCCGGCGCTCGCGCTGGTCGGCGGCGGCGACCGCCGCGGACGAGGCGGACGTCGACATGACCAGGTCGGTGATGCCCTCGCTCGACGACCGCGTGAGGGTGAAGCCGGCGTCGACGAACACCCCGAGCATCGCCCGGTTGCTCGAGAGGACCTCCGCGGTGAAGCGCCGGATCCCGTGGTCGCGCGCGCGGGCGGCCAGGTGCTCGAGGAGCAGGCTGCCCAGACCGAGACCGTGCAGGTCGTCGGCGACCAGGAAGGCGACCTCGGCACTCGTGGGGTCGCCCCCGGGGGTCGCCTCA
>JBAZRQ010000121.1:0-6354 GCA_041662925.1 Nocardioides sp.
CGACGGTCCGCCGCGGCGGGCCCAGGCCTGGGCCGGCACCGACCGGCAGTGCCGCGGCCGGCTGATGGCCGTGCTGCGCGACGCCGAGGGCGCCGTGCACCAGAGCCGGCTCGACGCGGTGTGGCCCGACGAGGTCCAGCGGCTGCGCTGCCTGGACGGGCTGGTGGCGGACCGGCTGGTCGTCAGGACCGGCGCCGGAAGCTTCGCCCTGCCCTAGCCGGGCCCGAGGCGCGGTCGAGGATCTTCTGTGCCGCCGACGCGGGCTCGCCCGGGTGGAACGGGCGCTTGGGCTCCGGGCGCAGTGCCTCGAGGACGGCCAGCATCTCCTCGCGGGCCGCGTCCGGGAAGTCCGCCGGCTGATGGGTGCCCTTGGTCGGGTCGGCCTCGACCAGCATCCCGAGCTCGCGCAGGGTGTCGAAGTCGTCGACGGTGGTGCGCTCGAAGATCCGCATCAGGTAGGGCCGGGCCTGCTCCTCGCTCAGCCCCTTGCCGATGAGGGCGTTGAGCGCGACCGCGGTGGGCTCGCGGGCGGGCCGGAAGTTGGCCATCGGGCCGGCCGACAGGATGGCGGTCCACTTGCGCACGAAGTCCTCGCCGGAGAACGACTCGTAGTGCAGCAGCCGCAGCCGGTCGTCGGTGAACGCGTCCAGCTCCTCCCCCGACGCGTCGACGCCGAGGTGCAGCGTCAACCACACGTCGAGCGCCGGGCGGACACCGGACTTGCCGTCGACGTGGCCGTGGAACAGCGCACCGTTGGCCGGCCGGTCGATCACCCCCAGCACCTGCAGCAGGGTCAGGTCGCCCTTGCCCAGCAGCCGTTTGAACCAGGTGGGGTCGCCGTCCCAGCTCATCCGGCTCACCGCCTCGAGCGGCGCCAGCTTCACGACCCGGGTGGCGGCGGGGACCGTCTCGAGGACGGACCGGTCGAGCTGCACGATCTCGTCACCGTCGATGTGGAAGACCCAGTCGGCCCAGTCGAAGACGCTCAGCAGGCCCTTGACCACGTTGGCGTTGACCCGCTGCCGCACGTTGAGGTCGGCGGGGCGCTCGCCGTGCCACCACGACTTGTCGGTGCGGACGCAGGTGACGTGGGGATGGTCGTCGAGCCAGGCCCGGACCTCGGCGTCGGCGGCGTCCAGGAACACGAAGAGGTGGTCGGCTCCGCCGGCCAGGTTGCCGGCCACGAACCGCTGCACGTTGGGCAGCGTGTCCTTGATCGTGCTGACCGTGAAGAGCATGGACGAAGACTAGTGGCCACCAACGACAGCGGGAGCCCCACCGGTTGCCCGGTGAGGCTCCCACTTGTCCGTCTGCTGGTGCCTGCTACTCGGTCTCGCGAGGTACGTCGATCGGTCCCTCGGTGTCGTCGGGTCCCTCGGAGACGCCCACCTCGGCGGCCTCGAACGGCGGCAGGTCCGGCAGTGCGCCGACCTTCTGGCCCTCGAACGTGAACGTCGCCGTCGGGCCCTCGCCCTCGACGCCGACCAGCACGATCTGACCGGGACCGACCTCGCCGAAGAGCATCTTCTCGGCGAGGGTGTCCTCGATCTCGCGCTGGATCGTGCGTCGCAGCGGCCGCGCACCCAGCACCGGGTCGAAGCCCCGCTCGGCGAGCAGGTCCTTGGCCGCCTGGGTGAGCTCGAGGCTCATGTCGCGGTCGCGCAGCCGCAGCTCGACGGCGACGATCATGTTGTCGACCATCGAGACGATCTGCTCGCGAGACAGCGGCGGGAAGACGATGATCTCGTCGACACGGTTGAGGAACTCGGGGCGGAAGTGCTGCTTGAGCTCGTCGGCGACCTTGCTCTTCATCCGCTCGTAGGAGCCCGCGGCGTCGCCCGTCTGCTGGAAGCCCAGGTTGACGGCCTTGTTGATGTCGCGGGTGCCGAGGTTGGTCGTCATGATGATGACGGTGTTCTTGAAGTCGACGACCCGGCCCTGCGAGTCGGTCAGGCGACCTTCCTCGAGGATCTGCAGCAGGCTGTTGAAGATGTCGGGGTGGGCCTTCTCGACCTCGTCGAACAGCACCACCGAGAACGGCTTGCGCCGCACCTTCTCGGTGAGCTGGCCGCCCTCCTCGTAGCCGACGTAGCCCGGAGGCGAGCCGAAGAGCCGCGAGACGGTGTGCTTCTCGCTGAACTCCGACATGTCGAGCTGGATCAGCGCGTCCTCGTCGCCGAAGAGGAACTCCGCCAGCGTCTTGGACAGCCACGTCTTACCGACACCGGACGGGCCGGCGAAGATGAACGAGCCGCCGGGACGCTTGGGGTCCTTCAGGCCGGCACGGGTACGACGGATCGCGCGCGACAGGGCGCGGACCGCCTCTTCCTGGCCGATGACGCGCTTGTGGAGCTCGTCCTCCATCTTGAGCAGCCGCGTGGACTCCTCCTCGGAGAGCTTGACGATCGGGATGCCGGTCGCGACCGCCAGCACCTCGGCGATCAGCTCCTCGTCGACCTCGGCGACCTCGTCCATGTCGCCGGCGCGCCACTGCTTCTCGCGCTCGGTCTTCTTGAGGATCAGCTGCTTCTCCTCGTCGCGCAGGCGCGCGGCGGCCTCGAAGTCCTGGCCGTCGATCGCGGCCTCCTTGCGCTGACGCACCTCGCTGATCTTGTCGTCGTACTCACGCAGGTCGGCGGGCGCCGTCATCCGGCGGATCCGCAGCCGGGAGCCGGCCTCGTCGATCAGGTCGATGGCCTTGTCGGGCAGGAACCGGTCGGAGATGTAGCGGTCGGCCAGGGTGGCGGCCGCGACCAGTGCCTCGTCGGTGATCGTGACGCGGTGGTGTGCCTCGTAGCGGTCACGCAGGCCCTTGAGCATCTCGATCGTGTGGGCGATCGACGGCTCGGCGACCTGGATCGGCTGGAAGCGACGCTCGAGCGCGGCGTCCTTCTCGAGGTACTTGCGGTACTCGTCGAGCGTGGTGGCGCCGATGGTCTGGAGCTCACCACGGGCCAGCATCGGCTTGAGGATGCTGGCGGCGTCGATGGCGCCCTCGGCCGCGCCGGCACCGACGAGGGTGTGGATCTCGTCGATGAACAGCACGATGTCGCCGCGGGTGCGGATCTCCTTGAGCACCTTCTTGAGGCGCTCCTCGAAGTCACCGCGGTAGCGCGAGCCGGCCACGAGCGCGCCGAGGTCGAGGGTGTAGATCTGCTTGTCCTTGAGCGTCTCGGGCACGGTGCCGCGGACGATGTCCTGGGCGAGGCCGGCCACGATCGTGGTCTTGCCGACGCCGGGCTCGCCGATGAGGACGGGGTTGTTCTTCGTGCGCCGCGAGAGGATCTGCATGACCCGCTCGATCTCGGGCTCGCGGCCGATGACCGGGTCGAGCTTGCCCTCGCGGGCGTCCTGGGTCAGGTTGCGGCCGAACTGGTCGAGCACCAGCGAGGACGACGGCGCGTCGGAGCCGGCACCCTGGGCGGCCGCCGCGGCGGTCGACTCCTTGCCCTGGAAACCCGAGAGCAGCTGGATGACCTGCTGGCGCACGCGGTTGAGGTCGGCGCCGAGCTTCTGCAGCACCTGGGCGGCGACGCCCTCGCCCTCGCGGATCAGGCCGAGCAGGATGTGCTCGGTGCCGATGTAGGAGTGGCCGAGCTGCAGCGCCTCGCGCAGGGACAGCTCGAGCACCTTCTTGGCGCGCGGCGTGAACGGGATGTGCCCGCTGGGGGCCTGCTGGCCCTGCCCGATGATCTCCTCGACCTGGGCGCGCACGGCCTCGAGCGAGATGTCGAGGCTCTCGAGCGCCTTCGCGGCGACGCCTTCGCCCTCGTGGATGAGGCCGAGCAGGATGTGCTCGGTACCGATGTAGTTGTGGGACAGCATGCGGGCCTCTTCTTGGGCCAGCACCACCACCCGACGGGCTCGGTCTGTGAACCGCTCGAACATGCGCATCGCTCCTGAAGCTCAACGGGGCCGATCCACCCTGGGCCGGACAGATCAGAACAAGAGGTCTAACCCCGCGGACAGCCTACGCGTTCCCCATCGCAGCCCAATGACGTCCGCTGAGAGCGAACACCACACTGACCCGCCCGTAACTCACCCAAATCACCGCTGACCCGCCCGAAAGTTTCGGGCGGGTCAGCGGTGGGAGGGTCAGTTGGCGGCGTCGAAGGCGGTGCGGACGTCGGCGGGGATCCGGCCGCGGTCGGGCACGGTGAAGCCGTTGGAGCGGGCCCAGTCGCGGACCTCACGGGCGCTGGGGCCGAGCGCGCTGGCCTTCTTGGCGGTACGGCGGCTGCCGCCGGACTTGCGCGCGTGGCCGACGTAGGCGGCGAGGGCGTCGCGGAGCGCCGCGGCGTGCTTGTCGTTCAGGTCGATCTCGTAGGACGCGCCGTCGAGTCCGAAGGTGACGGTCTCGGTGGCGTCGCTGCCATCGATGTCGTCGACGAGAACAATGTTGACCTTTTGTGCCATCTGGGGGGACCTCTTGTCATGTGGGCGATAAGTGGATATCGATCATGGCATTAGAGGACGGAAAAGGGAATTCGCGATAGCGATCAAGCATCAGGTATTACGGGCGAACACCAATTCGAGTCCGATCAAGGTCAGCCACGGACTGTGCTCGGTAAAGCAGCGGCATTCGTCGATCACGAGCGGCGCGAGATATCCGGTGGCCACCACGTGCACGCTCTTCGGCTCTACTCCCAGCTCGCCGATCATCCGGTCGACGATCCCCTCGACCTGGCTGGCGACCCCGAACACCATGCCCGACTGAAGCGCCTCGACGGTGTTCTTGGCGATCACCGACCGCGGGCGCAGCAGCTCCACCTTGCGCAGCTGGGCGCCTCGGCGTCCGAGTGCCTCCAGCGAGATCTCGATTCCGGGCGCAATCGCGCCGCCGACGTACTGGCCCTTTTCGCTCACGACGTCGAATGTGGTCGCGGTCCCGCCGAAATCGACGACGATCGCGGGTCCGCCATAAACGGTCGCAGCGGCGAGAGCGTTGATTATCCGGTCGGAGCCCACTTCGCGTGGATTGTCCATCAGGACCGGTACGCCGGTGCGCACGCCGGGCTCCACCACGACATGCGGGACGTCGCCGAAATGGCGCACCAGCATGTCGCGCCATTCGTGCAGCACCGCCGGGACCGTCGCGCAGACCACGATCCCGTCGACCTGGTCGACGAGGTCACCGAGCAGACCGCGCAGCATCACCGACCACTCGTCGGAGGTACGGCGCTCGTCGGTCGCGACCCGCCAGTCGGCACTGACCTGGCCGTCGGAGACCAGGCCGAGCACCGTGTGGGCGTTGCCGATGTCGACCGCGAGCAGGGTCATCGGTCCTGCCATCGATCTTGCAGGTCCATGCCGATGTCGAAGACCACCACCGAGTGGGTCAGCGCCCCGACCGAGATCAGGTCGACGCCGGTCCGGGCCACCTCGCGGGCCCGCTCCAGGGTCAGCCCTCCCGAGGCCTCCAGGGTCGCCCGTCCGTCGGTGACCCGGACCGCCTCGGCCATCATGTCGCTCGACATGTTGTCGAGCAGGATCTCGGTGCAGCCCGCCTCGAGGAGCTCGCGGAGCTGGTCGAGGTCGGTCACCTCGACCTCGACCCGCAGGTCGGGGTACTTCGCCCGCACCGCCCGGTAGGCCGGGACCACCCCGCCCGCTGCGATGACGTGGTTGTCCTTGACCATCGCGCGGTCCGCCAGGCTGAAGCGGTGGTTGACGCCGCCGCCGCAGCGCACGGCGTACTTCTGCAGCGCGCGCCACCCCGGCAGCGTCTTGCGGGTGTCGAGGACCCGCGCATTGGTGCCCTCCAGGGCCGCGACCCAGTGCGACGTGGCGGTGGCGACGCCGGACAGGTGGGAGGCGAAGTTGAGCGCGGTGCGCTCCGCGGTGAGCAGGCCGCGGGTCGGGCCGGCCACGCGCATCACCACGTCCCCGGCGGACACCCGGGTCCCGTCGGGCAGCCGGTCCGTGATCGTCACGGCGTCGCCCATCACGATGTGGAACACCAGCGCGGCGACGCCGAGCCCCGCCACGACGCCCTCTTCACGGGCGGCGAAGACCGCCTCGGCGTGAGCGTCGGGCCCGATGGTCGCCTCGGAGGTGACGTCGACCTCGCCGTCCCAGAGGTCCTCCTGCAGTGCCTGGAGCACATGGTCGACGAGGGGAAGCCAGTCGAGGTCGGCGCCCTCGAGCTCCTGGGTCAGCTCGGTCGGGGGCGGCAGGTGGAACTTCATGCGGCTCCCCCATCGCTGGCCGGCGCCGGCCGGAACGTGAGCACGGACGAGCCGTCGACCATCACGGCGTCGAAGTGGCCGGCCCAGCGGGCGTCGTCGCGCTCGGGGAAGTCCTCGCGCCAGTGGGAGCCGCGGGTCTCCTCGCGCAGCATCGCCGCGGCGGCCA
>JBAZRQ010000122.1:0-6350 GCA_041662925.1 Nocardioides sp.
CAGCGTCGACACCAATATCGTGGTCGTGCCCCGCAACGACGCCGCCGAGTTCGTGGCCCGCGCCGCCGAGGGGGGCGTCCGGGTCGCCACGGTCGGCCCGACCGTCGTACGGCTGGTCACGCACCTGGACGTCACCCGCGAAGACGCCGAGCGCGCCGCGAAGGTGCTCGCGCGGCTCTGACCAGTCTCAGCCGGGCGTTCCCACGAGGGACAGGTCGCTGATCGCGGTGTAGTCGCGCGCCGACCGGCCGGTGCCCGGGGCGGAGACGGTGACCAGCCGCAGGGTGACCGTCGACGTGGTGACCTCGCCGACATCCACGGTCTGGAGCCGGCGTACCTCCTGCAGCGACTGGGAGACCACCGTGCCGTCGTCGAAGCTCCACTCGACGGCGAGCACGCGCCGGTTGCCGCGGTACCAGTTGAAGATCCTCCCGCCGTCGTCGGAGGTCTTCGCGTAGCCGTTGACGATCCCGACCTCGCTCAGCGTGGTCGGCTCGGCCAGGGTCACGGTGATCGTCGACCCGGAGCCGTCGCCCGGCATCCGCCAGCAGGTCGTGGGCACGCCGTCGAGCATGTTGCGGGCCTCGTAGCGCACCAGGTTGCCGTTGACGTCGGTGTTGGGCGGCGCGGTGCGCGGGACCGTGGCGGTGGCGGTCGCGGCGACGTCCGTGGGCTCACCGGGCTCGGTGGGCGTGACGGAGGGCGTCGGCGTCGGGGTCGGGGTGGGGGTGCTCGGCTCGGTGGTCGCGTCGGTGGGGGAGTCGCTCGCGGAGGGCGGGGCCGAGCTTGCGGGCGCGTCCGTCGCGGGCTCGTCGTCGTCGCCGCCGGTGAGCAGCAGGACGGTGCCCACCGTGCCGACCAGCAGGAGCACCACGCCGACCACCAGCCACGGCAGCCAGGAGGGAGTGCCGGCGCCTCGATGGTTGCCGGAGGGAGGTGAGGGCGGCGGCGAGTACGCCGGTGGGTAGGTCGGCGCATAGGGCGGCGGGGCGCCGGGTCGCACCTCGTCGGCGTACAGCGGGAACCGGGGCCCCGGCGGAGGCGGGGTCGGTGGGGGCGGCGCGGCGGGGCCGGTCACGGTGGGTGCGCTCGGGTCCAGGACGGCCGGGCGCTCGGCCGTGTCGCCCATCGCCGGCCCGTCGGTCGGCCCGTCGGACACGGGGTGTCCGCAGTTGACGCAGAAGCGGCCGACTCCGAGCGCGTGCCCGCACTTCACGCAGGTCCTCACGAACACACCCTAGTCAGCCGGCCCGGACCCGCTCGCCGGCATCCACCCGGCCGACCATCGACGGGAGGCGTCGTACGGCGGACGCGAGCTCGCGCAGGTCGCTGCCGAGCAGCGCCTGGGGCCCGTCGCAGAGCGCGGTCTCGGGGGTCGGGTGGACGTCGACGATGATCCCGTCGGCACCCACGGCGATGGCTGCCCGCGACAGCGGCACCACCAGGTCCTTGCGCCCCGCGGCGTGCGACGGGTCCACGATGATCGGCAGGTGGCTGGTCGCCTGCACGATCGGGACCGCCGAGATGTCGAGGGTGTTGCGGGTGGCCGGCTCGAACGTGCGGATGCCGCGCTCGCAGAGCACGACGTCGAGGTTGCCGCGCTGCGCGATGTACTCCGCCGCCATCAGCCATTCCTCGATGGTCGCGGTCATGCCGCGCTTGAGCAGCACCGGCTTGCCGGCGTCGCCGACGGCCTGCAGCAGACCGAAGTTGGCCATGTTGCGGGTGCCGATCTGGAGCATGTCGGCGTGCTCGGCCACGACCGGCACGTCGCGGGCATCGACGACCTCGGTCACGACCGGCAGCCCGGTGGCCTCGCGCACGTCGGCGAGGATCTTGAGGCCGGCCAGGCCCAGGCCCTGGAAGGCGTACGGCGAGGTGCGCGGCTTGAAGGCGCCGCCGCGCAGGATCGTGGCGCCGGCGGAGCGGGCCATGTGCGCCGCGGCCAGAGTCTGCTCGGCGCTCTCCACCGCGCACGGGCCGGCGAGGAACGTGAACGTGTCGGGGCCGATCGGCACCTGGGCTCCCGGAGGGCCGACCCAGACCGTCGACCGGTCCGCGTGGTGCTGGCGGCTGACGAGCTTGTAGGGGTCGCTGATCCGGTGCACGTCGGCGACGCCCTGCAGCGTGCGCAGGTTGAGGTGGTGGAAGGACTCGATGTCCCCGACCAGCCCGATGATGGTGCGGACCACGCCCTTGGAGACGAAGGCCTCGCCTCCGACGGCCCGGACCTTCTCCACGACGTGCGCGACGTCCTCGGCGGTGGCGTCAGGCGACATGACGACGACCATGGGATTCCTCTTCTCTGTTGCGGCCCGGACCCACCCGGAACGCGAAAACGCCCCGGTCGGTGGCCGGGGCGTTGGTGGGGGTGCGGCGCGTCTAGACGCCCCGCACGGGCAAGCCCGGCAGGTGTCCAAAGAAGTACGAGTGCGTCACGCGGGAGACTCTAGCGAGCGCCGCGGACCGGCCCGGTCGAGTGCTCACACAGCGAGATGCTGCACCTCGCCCTCGACCTTGCGTCGGGGGCCGAGCTCGACGACGAGCATCGCGGCGAGCACCATCAGCCCACCCGCGACCATGCGGAGAACCAGGGACTCCCCTCCCAGCAGCACCGCGAAGAACGCGGCGAAGACCGGCTCCATGCTCATGATGATCGCGCAGCGGGTCGGGGCGAGGTGGGACTGCGCCCAGGTCTGCCCCACCAGCGCGAGCGCGCCGGCGAAGACCGCCATGTAGACGACCGAGAGCCAGTCGCCGGTCGTCGCGGGCAGCACGATCCCGTCGGGAGCCGTGGCCAGCAGGCAGATCACCGCGATCACGACGAGCTGCACGATCGACATGCCCAGTGCCTCGTCGGGCTTCGACCAGGCGCCGAGACCGACGATGTGCAGCGCGTAGAGCAGCGCGGCCACCAGCGTGATGCCCTCGCCGAAGCCGATCGCGAAGCCGTCGAGGGTCAGCACACCGAGCCCCGCCGTCGCCAGGAGTACGGCGGCCCAGGTGAGCGCGGTGATCCGGGTGCGCAGCAGCACGGCGGCGAACAGCGGCGTGGCGACGACGTACATGCCGGTGATGAAGCCCGAGACGCTCGCCGCGGTGTGCGCCAGGCCGGCGGTCTGCAGGATCTGGGCCACGCCGTACAGGCCGCCGAGCACCACTGCATGCCGGCGCGACTCACGGCTCAGCCGGGAGACCGCCCGCGGCGCGACGGCGATGATGGCGACGCTGGCGATCGCGAACCGCACGGCCAGGAAGTCCAGGGTCGGCACCCGGTCGAGCAGGTCCTTGATCAGGAAGAACGTCGAGCCCCAGCACGCGGTCATGGCCAGCAGTGCGGCCGTGGCGAGGAGCGTCGTACGGCGCGACTCGGTCACGCGGGCACCGGGACGGCGCGCCTGCGCAGCTCCTTGAGCAGGGGGATGTCGCGGTTGTCGGCGCTGCGGGAGTCGGGCGTCTCGAGGATGAACGGCACCCCCGCGGTGGCGGGATGGGCGAACAGCTCCTCGAACGCACCCGTCCCGATGTGGCCCTCGCCGATGCGCTGGTGCCGGTCCTTGAACGCGCCCCGCACGTCCATCGAGTCGTTGGCGTGGATCAGCCGGAGGCGGCCCTCTCCGCCGATCTCGACGATCCGGTCGACGGTGGCGGTGGTGCCGCCCGGCTCGTCCAGCGGCGCGCCGGCCGCGAACACGTGGCAGGTGTCGAGGCAGATCCCGGCCTTCGGGTGATGGTCGAGCGCCTCGAGGTAGGCGGCCAGGTCCTCGACACCCGCGCACAGGGAGCGTCCCTGCCCGGCGGTCGGCTCGAGCAGCAGCCACGGCGCGGCCTCGTCGGCCACGGCGTCGAGGATCGGCAGCAGCCCTTCGCGGACCTGGCGCAGTGCGGCCGCGTGCCGGTCCTTCGCCCGGTCGGGGCCGGCGCCGGGGTCGACGTACGAACCGGTGTGCACGACCACGCCCTCGGCCCCGATCTCGGCGGCCCGCTTGACGTTGTGCGCGACCAGCGCGACCGAGCGGGTGTAGGTCGCCGCGGTGGGGGAGCCGAGGTTGACGAGGTAGGGCGTGTGGATGAAGGTGCGCATCCCGCGGCGGGCCGTCTCCTCGCGGAAGCGCGCGTCCTCGCGCGGGTCTCCCGGCGAGGTCGCCCACCCACGCGGGTTGCCCACGAAGACCTGGATCGTCTCGCAGCCCAGCTCGTCCGCGGACGCGAGCGCCCCGGTCGCCAGGCCTTTGCCGACCAGCACGTGGGTGCCGACCGGATTGCGCATGCGGCCAACGCTAGCGGCCCCTGATTTGCCTCCGTACGCCGACCGAAGGAACCTGAACCGTGCCTCATCCCCTCACCGATCTGCTGCGCGGCGCCATCGAGCTCGAGCAGACCCCCCGCGGCGTCCTCCCGCACCGGCTGCCTGCCCACGCCCGGGCCCAGGCGGCCGACCCGCAGCTGGCCATGGCCGAGAGCCAGCCCTCCGGCGTACGGCTCGTCTTCCGGACCAGGGCCACCGAGGTCGAGCTCGACGTCGTACCCACCAAGCGTGCCTACGTCGGCGCCCCACCGCGGCCGGACGGGATCTACGACCTCGTGGTCGACGGCCGTCTCGTCGCCCAGGCCACCGCTCTCGGCGGCGACCTGGTCACCATCGACATGACCACCGGCGGTGTCGAGCACCGCACGGGCGAGACGACGACCGTCCGCTTCGCCGACCTCGGCGACCAGCCGAAGGACGTCGAGATCTGGCTGCCCTGGAACGAGACGACCGAGCTCGTCGCCCTGCGCGCCGACGCCCCCGTCGAGCCGGCGCCACCCTCGAGACGTCCGGTCTGGGTGCACCACGGCAGCTCGATCAGCCACGGCTCCGACGCGGCGAGCCCCACCGCCACCTGGCCCGCCCTAGCCGCCCGCCTCGGCGGCCGCGAGCTCGTCAACCTCGGTTACGCCGGCAGCGCACTGCTCGACCAGCTCACCGCGCGCACCATCCGCGACACCCCGGCCGACCTGATCAGCGTCAAGATCGGCATCAACATCGTCAACACCGACGCCATGCGGCTGCGCGCGTTCGGCCCGGCGGTCCACGGCTTCCTCGACACCATCCGCGACGGCCACCCCTCCACCCCGCTCCTCGTCGTCGGCCCGGTCCTGTGCCCCCTCCACGAGGAGACGCCCGGCCCCAGCGAGATGGACGTCAGCTCCCTCGCCTCCGGCCGGCTCCGCTTCCGCGCCGCCGGCGACCCGGCCGAGGTCGCGGCCGGCAAGCTCACCCTCTCGGTCATTCGGAGCGCCCTTGCGGGGATCGTCGCCCAGCGTTCCGGGACCGACCCGCACCTGTCGCTGCTCGACGGTCGCGAGCTGTACGGCGAGGCCGACCACGTGCTGTCACCCCTGCCTGATGGGCTGCACCCGGACGCCGCGACCCACCAGCTCATGGGGGAGCGGTTCGCTGCGCTTGCGTTCGGTCCTGGCGGGCCGCTCGCAGGCTGAGGAAACCGATCGCCCGTGTGCCGGCGGCGACGTCAGCGCTCGTCCTCGAAGACGACGTGCCCCGCTTGGAGCCGCGAGCCGTCGTACGCATGCATCGGGATGCCTTCGATGACACCGCGGACCTGCTCACGCTGCGACTCAGTGCACTCGATGCGGACGCACTCGACCATGCCGATGCGGTCGACCCCGGACGTGAGACCGGCTAGCGCCAACGCGGACTCGACTGTCACGGGATCCACGCCGTTGGGAATCGCATAGGCGACGGTGTGCGTGTCTGGGTCTCTCAGGTGCGCCTCGCGCCGTGACTCATCGCGGACCCAGCTGCGCAGGTAGAGGTTGATGCCGATGCCGCCGATCACCACGACGACCAATAGGAAGAAGATTGCTGCGATCATGACCCCGCCTCGATTCGCTGGCTTTCGGGATCGTTCCAGCATCGGCGGCGTAACGGCACAGCGATAGGGCCACTAGTCACCTCGGGAGAGGTCTCTCGTCCCTCCCGGGGCGCTGCGCGAACTCACGGCGAGACGTCTGGGCGTGTCGATGACCCCGCCGGTGGCGGGGTAACCGGGCGTTCAGGGTTGTCGGTCTCCGAGGGGTTCGGTGCCGGTGTGGTCTCGGCGGTAGAGGTGGCCGTGGGGTGAGTGCCACAGGTAGGTGCCGCGGTCGAGGACGTCGTAGGTCCATCCGCCGTGGGTCTTGATCCGGTGGTGCCCGCGGCAGAGCACCGCGGTGTTGCAGGAGCACGTCGGGCCCGCCCTGACCGTAGGGGACGGCGTGGTCGCAGTCGCACACTCGGGCTGGTCGGGTGCACCACGGGAACACGCAGTGATGATCGACCAGAGCGTCTTGCTCGACCAAGCGGTCGG
>JBAZRQ010000123.1:0-6346 GCA_041662925.1 Nocardioides sp.
CAGCCAGACCTTGGAGCCGGGCTCCTTGCCGACGAACTCGCCGGGCATGCTCATCGAGTCGCGCAGCCGGAAGCCGAGCACCTCGGTGTAGAACCGCAGCGCCTCGACGTCGTCGAGGACCGGCAGCACGATGTGGCCCATCCCCTGGTCGCCGGTGACGAACTTCGCGGCGTACGGCGTGACGACCGGGCGCGACTCGTAGGTGATGCCGTGGAAGAGCTCGAAGACGTTGTCCCACGGGTCGGAGAAGCGGACCAGCTCCTGCACGCGGCGCTCGGCGAGCTCCTCGGCGGTGCCCTCCTCGAACGCCACGCCCGCCTTCTGCAGGTGCTCGCGGGCGTCCTGCAGGGCCCGGTGGTCGGCGACCTCCCACCCGGTCGCGGAGAGCTGGTCGACGTCGGAGGGGAAGACCACGAGCCGGGCCGAGACCTGGTCGATGCGCCAGTACTGGTGGTCGGGGTTGGGGCCACGGCCGGCGGCGAGGCCGAGGACCTTGCCGGCGAAGGTCGCCCACTGGTCCAGGTCGGTGCTCGCGACCCGGACGTAGCCCATGGACTTCAGGTCGATCGTCATGAGCGGGTCCTCTCGACATGCCGGGCGTAGAAGGCCGTGGCGACCTCGCGGAACTCGTCGGCCGCCTCGATCTGCGCCCAGTGACCGCAGTTGGGGAAGACATGCAGCTGGGCCTTGGGGATCAGCTTGAGCGCGACCATCGCCCCGTCGAGCGGGTTGACCCGGTCCTCGCGGCCCCACGTGAGCAGCGTGTGCTTGCGCAGCCGGTGGGCCTCGCGCCAGAGCATGCCGTCCTCGGCGGTCTCGGGGTTCCAGAACGACATGCCCATCGAGCGCATCGCCTCCTGGGCCCCGGGGGCAGAGGCGTCGGCGAACCGCTCCTCGACCAGCTCGTCGGTCACCAGCGACTGGTTGACGACCATCGTGGAGATGAACGCGCGCAGCGCCTCGCGCGACGGGTTGGCGCTGAAGTCCATCAGCCGCTGGACGCCCTCGGTGGGGTCGGCGTGGAAGAGGTTGAGCGACAGGCCGCCCGGGCCCATCAGCACCAGCCGCCCGACCCGGTCGGGGTGCTCGAGAGCGAGCCGCATCGCCGTACCGCCGCCGAGGCTGTTGCCGAGCAGGTGGATGCGCTCGATGCCGAGCTCGTCGAGGAGCTTGACGACGTGGTCGGCGGCGTGGCGGAAGTAGTTGCCCACGACGGGAGGCTTGTCGGAGCCCCCGAAGCCCGGCTGGTCGACGAGCAGCGTGCGGAAGCGGGCCGCGAAGCCCGGCAGCGACCGGCCGAAGTTGGACCAGGCACTCGCGCCGGGCCCGCCGCCGTGCAGCATCACCAGCGGTAGCCCGCCACCGAGGTCGGTCGGAGCCCCGGCCTCGTAGTAGTTGAGGGTGATCTCGCCGGCCTTGGCGGAGCGCCGGGTCGCGTCCTGGGAGAAGTCACTCATGTGGGTCAGTACATCCCCGGGTCGACCTTGTGGCCGAACTCGTGGGCGCCGTACATCTGCAGCGCCCGCTCGGGGTCGTTGGCGGCGTGGACGCGGCCCGCGTGGGCGTCGCGCCAGGCGCGCTGGAGGTAGGTGCCCTGGGCGAGGGCCCGGCCGCCGGACGCCTCGAACAGCGTGTCGATCGCCTCGAGGGCGCGCTCGCTGCCGATGACCTGGTCGCGGCGGACCTTCAGGCGCAGGCCGAGCGGGATCTTCTCCCCGCGCTCGACGCAGGCCATCTCCTCTCGGATGTTGTTGGTGAGCAGTGCCCAGGCGGCGTCGATCTCCGAGGAGGCGCGCGCGATCCGGACCATGGCGAACGGGTCCTTGGAGGCCTTCTCCCCGAGGTACGCCGCCCGGCTGCGGGCCTGCTGCATCTCGACGTGCTCCTTGTAGGCGCCCATCGCCATCCCGATGATCGGGGTGGTGATGGTGCCGGTGAAGATCGAGTGGAACGGCAGCTTGTAGAGGTCGGAGGTGTTCTGCTCCTGACCGGGGCCCTTGCACTGGCCGGTCTCGCCCATGCTCAGCGTGAACGCCTCGGGGATGAACTGGTCCTCGACCACGATGTCGTTGGAGCCGGTGCCGCTGAGGCCGACCATGTGCCAGACGTCGACGATCGTGTACTTCTCGCGGGGCACCATGAACGTCTTGAAGTCGATGACGTTGCCCTCCTCGTTGAACACGAGGCCGCCGAGCAGCACCCACGAGCAGTGGTCGCAGCCCGAGGAGAAGCTCCACTTGCCGGACAGGGTGTAGCCGCCGTCGGTGACGGTGGCCTTGCCGGTCGGGGCGTACGACGAGCTGAGGCGCGTGGAGGTGTCCTCACCCCACACGGCCTGCTGCGCCTCGTCGGCGAAGAGCGCGACCTGCCACGGGTGCACGCCGACCACGCTGGCGACCCAGCCGGTCGACCCGCAGGCGCTCGCGATGTCGCGCACCGCGGTGTAGAAGGTCACCGGGTCGGCTTCGAAGCCGTCGAACCGCTTGGGCTGGAGGAGCCGGAAGAAGCCGGTGTCCTCGAGCTCCTTGACGGACGCCTCGGGGACCACCCGGAGGCGCTCGGCCTCGTCGGCACGCTCGCGGAAGGTGGGGAGCAAGTCACGAACTCCGTCGAGAACAGCCTGGGTCATCGAGATCTCCTGTCGTGGTGGGACAGGCGCAATACTAGAACACGTTCTTGTTTTGGACCAGACGCCGCGTGACCTTCGGCTCTGGTCATTTCTTTCCCCGGCGGCCGACGATGGGAGGAACCACGCGAGAGGAGTGGAGATGCACACCAGGACATGGAACGTAGAGATCCTCCTCACCGAAGAGGAGGGCACCACACACGCCCGGGCCCAGCTGCAGAGCGAACCCACTGCGGCGCCCCTGACCGGGCACGGCACGTCGCGCGTCGGCCCCCACGACAAGGACATCCCGGAGATCGGCGACGAGCTCGCGGCCGCCCGCGCCCTGTCCGACCTGGCCGGCCAGCTGTTGGGGACGTCCGCCGACGACATCGCGGCAGCCACCGAGGAGGACGTCACCCTGCTGCAGTGACTCCCGTGCGAGACCGGGACCTTTGTCCGGGTCTCGGCGGCCAGAGGGCCCTGCACACCGAGGACCAACGTCCCTACGCTCGAAGTGGTGGGACGTGGCAATGGAGGTCGTCATGTGTCGCAGGTTGCTTCACCTACTCCTCACCCTTGTCATCGCGCTCGTCGGAGCCCTTGCCGTCGGCGCCCTCGCGCCGTCCAGCTGGGCTGCCACGCCCTTCGGGAACGCCCTACAGCTCACCGGGCCCAGCGACTGGGCAAGCGCGTCCGACAGCGACAGCCTCGATCTAGGAGGCGCCGGAGCCAGCCTCACGATGGAGGCCCTGGTCCTTGTCCCTGACGAGACCAGTGACGCCAACCAGGTCATCTTCTACAAGCAGTCTGCCTTCGCACTCAGCATCAACTTCAACACCGCGACCCCTGACGTCCTGCTCTTCGACTTCTGGCAGTCCCCGGTCAGCCGCGAGACCTTCCTGATCTCGCACGCGGTCACCTCGGGCTGGCACCACGTCGCGGCGTCCCTCGACAACCGCGCCTCGGGCCCGGACGGGTTTGCGATCTTCCTGGACGGAGACCGGGTCGCCTTCAACGACACAGCCGTCTCGGTGTCCGGGCTCAACGCGTCCACCAACGTGCTGTCCGTGGGTGCCAACTCGGGCGCGGTGTCGTGGGACGGGTGGATCGACGAGGCGCGGCTCTCCGACGTCGTGCGCTATCCCGCCGCCTCGTACGCCGTGCCCTCTGCGCCGTTCATCAGTGACGGCAGCACGCGGGCGCTGTGGCACTTCGACGAGACCAGCGGGTCGACCACGTTCGGCGACTCTTCGGCGCACGGGAACACACTCACCGGGAACGACGGCGCTCAGAGTGGCGTACCGCCCGGCGCCTCGCCCGTCCTGGCCTTCAGCACGGCCAGCCCCTCGGTGGGCGAGGGCGCCGGATCGGCACTCGTGACGGTCACCCGCACTGGCGGCACCAACACCGAGGCAGGCGTGCACTACGCAACCTCCAACGGGACCGCCACCTCAGGCTCGGACTACACGACCACCTCAGGCGACCTCACCTTCGCCGCTGGCGACACGAGCGAGACGTTCTCGGTGCCGATCTCCCAGGACACCGCCGTGGAAGGCGACGAGACCCTCACCCTGACGCTTTCCACCCCGACCGGCGGCGACGTCCTCGGCTCCCCGTCGACAGCCACTCTGACCATCACGGACGACGACGCGGCAGCGGCTCCCGTCTTGAGCTTCTCGTCGAGCAACTACGTGACGTCCGAGGGATCCGGGTCGCAGACGGTCACCGCCCAGCGCGCCGGGGACCTCACCACGGCAGTCGGCGTCAGCTATGCGACCTCGGACGCGACCGCCACTGCGGGAGCCGACTACACGGCCGCCTCAGGCACGCTGAGCTTCGGCCCCGGCGTGGGCTTCGCGTCCTTCACCGTGCCGATCGTCAACGACGCGATCGACGAGGGCACCACCGAATGGCTGGACCTCAGCCTCAGCGCCCCCACCGGCGGGGCGGTCCTCGGCGCGCCGGCGCTGTCACGGATCACCATCGTCGATGACGAGGCTCCGCCGGAGATGTCGTTCACGAGCGCCACCTACTCGGTTGGCGAGGGGATGGGTTCGCTGGCGATCTCGGTGAGCCGGACCGGGGACTCCGCCGGGGCTGTGACCATCGGCTACGCGACCTCCGACGGTTCAGCATCTGCCGGGGCCGACTACCAGACGGCCAGCGGTGAGATCGTGTTCATGCCCGACGAGCCGGCGACGCAGTCGTTCGACGTACCGATCGTCGACGACGCCGTGGTCGAGTCCGACGAGACGGTGCTGCTGTCCCTGACCTCGGTCAACGGCGGCACGATCGGCGATCCCGACACCGCGACCTTGACGATCCAGGACAATGACGCCAAGGCACAGCTGCGGCTCAGCGCCTCCACCTTCACGGTGAGCGAGGGCGCAGGGCATGTGCCCGTGACCGTGCAGCGCACCCATGACACGAGCAGCTCAGTCAGCGTCGCCTACGCCACCTCCGACGGCAGCGCCGTCGCGGGAAGTGACTACACCCCCAACGTCGGTACCGTGTCCTTGTCGGCTGGCGAGACGTCGAAGACGGTCAACGTGCTGATCACCGACGATAGCCAGCTGGAAGGCAACGAGGGGTTCCACGTCACCCTGTCCGAGCCTCAGGGCAACGCCGAACTCGCCGACCCGTCGACCGCCACCGTGACCATCACCGACGATGACGTCGCGGGTGCCACGGTCGCCTTCGCGCTCCCCAGCCGTAGGGTCACCGAGGACGCCGGAACGGTGGCGCTCACCGTCAGCCGGACGGGCAATCTGTCGAGCATGAGCAGTGTCGGCCTCGGAGTCGTGTCCGGATCTGCCGCTCCTGCTGACTTCTCGCTGCCCTCGACACCGCTCGTCTTCGCTCCCGGAGCTGCGACCATGAGCGTCCCGCTGCTGATCACGGACGACGCGAACCGGGAGGCGGCGGAGACGCTCGTGATCGCGTTGACGAATCCTGGCGCAAGCACCTCCGTCGGCTGGCCTTCCTCGATCACCGTGACGATCGGACCTAGTGACCAGCAGCCGGATCTCTGGATCAGCAAGTCCGCCGCGTCGGCGTACCTCGGGGACAACGTCTACAACCCCACCGGTGCCGGGCAGCAGGCAGTGTCGAAGGCCCCCCGGTCGCAGACGCGCAGCTTCTACGTCCGCATCTACAACGACGGCAACGTGTCGAACATCTTCCGGGTGACCGGCAGCGCAGCCGTCAAGGGTTCCAGGGTCCGCTACCTCAGTGGGGCCCGGGACGTCACGCTCGCGATGCGGTCCGCTGCGGGGTGGAAGGTGACTCTGCGGCCGGGCGCCTACCGGCTCGTGAAGGTGCGGCTCACCGTGCTGTCGGGCGCAACGCTCGGATCGACGAAGGGTGCCGTGGTGCGTGCCGGCTGGACCGGTGACGGCACCCGCGTGGACGTCGCGAAGGCCGTCGTGAAGGTGGTCCGCTGACCCCGGTGTCGGTCGGTGTCAGCGGAACGTGCGCGCCGCCGCCTCGACCCGGGCGTGGTGGGCGGCCCAGTCGTAGCCGTCTTCGATGCTGGGGTCGCCCGGCCGACGCCCCGCAAGACCGTCGATCAGCTCGCGCAGGATGTCGGCGTGCCCGGCGTGCCGATGGGTCTCCGCCGTGACGTGCACCAGGATCTGGTGGAGGGTGACGCTCTCGCGCTCCGCCGGCCAGTGCGGCACCCGGCCCTCCGTGTCCAGGTCCGCGCCGGCGAAGGTCCCGGCCGCGTGCGCCCACGCC
>JBAZRQ010000124.1:0-6324 GCA_041662925.1 Nocardioides sp.
CTGCCGCACCCGCCTAGTCAGCACCATGGCCTCTGTCCCGTTGCGCGGGGCAAGCGGACAATGGTGCAGAGGTGGAGCCCGCACGCTCCTCCCGGAGGCGACCGATGAACCCGAGTTCTGCCATCCCCCGTCCCGGTCGGCGCGCGGGCCGAAGCACGCTGCTGGTCGCTTCGCTCGTTGCGGCTCTCGGTTGGCCGGCGCTCTCCTTGGGGCCCGCCAGTCACGCGGCCCCCCTCGTGAACGGCAGCGGGCCCGCGATCGTGGACACGATCAACCTGCCGGGTGCGCAGCCCCTCGCGGTCGGGGTATACGAGACGGGCAACAAGATCTACGTTGCCGACGACAACTCCGGGAACCTGATCGTGCTTCACGGCACGACGCGTGAGGTGCTCAGGACCATCCCGGTGGGCGCCGCGGTCTTCGACATCGCCGTCGACGAGAGCATGGGGAAGGTCTACACCGCCAGCTCGGATGACCCCGTCACGACCGGGATCGGAGACGGCAACGGGCTGGTCTCGGTCATCGACGCCGAGACGGACTCGATCGTCACCCAGATCGACCCCGCAGGTCCGGACTATCCGGGCAAGGCGAAGTTCTTCACCTTCGGTCACGACGAAGCGCACGACCGGCTCTACCTGACGTTCCAGCGTCCGTTCGGTGGTGCCATCGGCGAGATCGGTGCCGACAACACGTTCACCACGATCGGCCCGACACTGGCGGCAGCGGGGGTCTCGGGGATCGAGGTCAACCCGGTCACCAACACCGCCTACATCGCCTACGTCACCGGCAACGACCTCATGGTGATCGACGGATCGACTCTCGGCGTCACCACCGAGGACCTCGGCTACACCGGCGGCGGGAGCCCCTTGGACATCGCCGTCAACGAGGTGGAGAACAAGGTCTACCTCACGATGATCTACGTGCCCGGACAGGGTCAGATGGGCATCCTCGCACTGGACCGGGACGACGGGAGCTACGTCTTCCGCGGGGCCGACGACCTCGAGCCGCTGACCTTCAACCCAGCCACCAACAGGCTGTTCTCGGGTGTCCAGGTCGGTCAACACGGCGCCGTGGTCGACGGTGCCACCGACGCACTGACCTACGTCGACCTCGGCGGCAGCGGAATGGGCGCCGGCGACGTCCGCCGGTCGACCGACAACGCCTACTTCGCGTCCACCGACGAGACCTTCGTGGTGAACGGATCGACACTGCGGCACCGGAAGTTCTCCGCAGCTCCTACCGGCGGCGGAATCTTCGCGAGCTCGGTGACCATCGACCAGTCACGGGGTCTGGTGTACGTCGTCAATGACGACCACGACGGGGTCATCACCGTGATCCACGACGCCGAGATCCCCGCTCCGACGCTCTCCGTCAACGACGTGACGATCGCGGAGCGCGACGCCGGCAGCTGGGCCGCGACCTTGACCGTGAGCCTGTCCGAGAAGACGGGACGCGACGTCACGTTCCACTACGCGACCACGCCGGGGACCGCGACCCCCGGTGCCGACTACACGGCGGTCGCCGGCACGGGGACGATTCCCGCGGAGTCGCTCAGGGCCTCCGTCACCGTCCCGGTTCTCGGCGACTCGCGCGACGAGCCCGACCAGACGTTCTTCCTCGTCCTGACCGACCCGGTGGACGCGACGATCGCGGATGGCCGGGGGGTGGGGACGATCGCCGACGACGATCCACGGGCTGCGGTCTCGATCCGCGACGCCTCGACCATCGAGGGCGACTCGGGACGCCACAAGCTGTTCTTCCGAGTGGTGCTCAACGCCCCCAGCGAGAAGCCGGTGGCCGTGAAGTTCCGTACGTTCGACGGCACCGCCAAGACACCGTCGGACTACACGGGCCAGTCGGGCACGGTCCGGTTCGCGAAGGGCGTCACGGCCAAGCGGGTCTTCGTCTACGTGAAGGGAGACCGGCGCAACGAGCCGAGGGAGCACTTCCTCGTCAAGCTCCAGGGACCCGTGAACGCGTCGCTCGCGGACAGGAGCGCCCGGGGACTCATCCGTGACGACGACTGAGCTGAACCCAGGATTGCCGGATACCCCCGAGATGCGGTTCTGATCAATGCTCGTCCGCGCCGCGGCCAGCCCTCCCGGACGACATACTGAGGTCGTGGAAGCGGCGATCTCCATCTCGGGCCTGGTCAAGCGATTCGGCCAGGTCACGGCGCTCGACGGCCTCGACATGGAAGTGATCACCGGGGAGACGCACGGCTTCCTGGGACCCAACGGCTCCGGGAAGTCGACGACCATCCGGGTGCTCCTGGGCCTGCTCCGGGCCGACGCCGGGCAGGTCCGGCTGCTCGGCGGGGACCCCTGGCGTGAGTCGGTCTCGCTGCACCGCCGGCTTGCCTACGTGCCCGGTGAGGTGTCGCTCTGGCCCAACCTGACTGGTGGTGAGGTGATCGATCTGCTCGCGCGGATGCGCGGAGGCATCGACGAGACCCGCCGCGAAGAGCTGCTCCAGCGGTTCGAGCTCGACCCGTCCAGGTCGTGCCGCAACTACAGCAAGGGCAATCGACAGAAGGTCGCCCTGGTGGCCGCGCTCTGCGCCGACGTGGAGCTGCTGCTGCTCGACGAGCCCACCGCCGGGCTGGACCCCGTCATGGAGGCCGAGTTCCAGGAGGTGGTGAGGGAGGAGGTAGCCCGCGGCCGCACGATCCTGCTCTCCAGCCACATCCTGGCCGAGGTGGAGTCGCTCTGCGACCGGGTCACGATCATCCGTGCGGGACAGGCGGTCGCCTCGGGCAGCCTGCGGGAGCTTCGCGGGCTGACCCGGACCACGGTGGTGGCGCGGCTCGCCACGCCGGCCGACCTCGGTGACGTCCCGGGTCTGAGCGTGGTCTCCGCCCGGGACGGCGAGATCCGGGCCGAGGTCGAGTCGGGGCACCTCAGCGACGTGATGGGAATCCTCTCCCAACGGGGCATCGAGTCCCTGGTCGTGCACCCGCCGACCCTCGAGGAGCTCTTCTTGCAGCACTACGACGAACCGGGTGGCGTGACTCATCGCGGAGGGGCCAGCCCGGGTGGCCCCGCGTGAGGGGCGCGACCGACTTCGTCGGGACCGGGTACCTGCTCCGTCTGGCCCTGCGGCGGGACCGGGTCCGGATCCCGGTCTGGGTGGTCGGGATCGTCGGCGTGGTCTACCTGAGCGCGGCCTCCGAGCGCGCCCTCTACGACACCCAGGCCCAGATCGACGCGTACGCCGATCTCGTCGGCAGT
This sequence comes from Nocardioides sp., assembly GCA_041662925.1. Taxonomy (GTDB): domain Bacteria; phylum Actinomycetota; class Actinomycetes; order Propionibacteriales; family Nocardioidaceae; genus Nocardioides. The sequence continues at coordinate 3,231 of JBAZRQ010000124.1, forward strand.
TCACCCGCGACCGTGGCCATGGCCGGACCTGTCGTGGGGCTGCACACTCTGCCGGGCATCATCATGTACGAGACGTACCTGACCGTGATCGCCGCCATCTGCATCATGGCGGTGTTGATGATCTCCCGACACACTCGGGCCGAGGAGGAGTCCGGCCGCACCGAGTTGGTCCGCGCCACCGAGGTCGGGCGTTACGCCGGAGCGGCCGCAGCGCTGACCCTCACCGGAGGCGCCTGCGCGCTGGTGGGGCTCGGGATGGCAGTGACCTTGCCAGCCACCCCGCTCAGCACGGAGAGCGCGTCCGTCTACGGGGCCGCGATGGCGGCGCTGGGTCTGGTGATGGCCGCCATCACGTTGTGCTTCGCCCAGCTCTTCGTGCACGCGCGCACTGTCAGTGGCGCCGGGCTGGCGGCGTTCCTCCTCTTCTACGTGATCCGCGCGGTCGGGGACGTGCGAGGCGACTGGCTCGTGTGGCTCAGCCCCATCGGGTGGGTCCAGTCGACGCACCTCCCGACCGAGAACCGGCTGTGGCCGCTGGTGGTGCCCCTCGCCGCGACCGCGGGACTCGCCGGAGTTGCGATCCTGCTCGCCAACCGGCGTGACTTCGGTGGGGGCCTACTGCCGACACGGGCCGGCCCGAAGCGGGCGGCGTGGTCGCTGCGCGGGCCGTTGGGGCTCGCCTGGCGCCTGCAGCGCGGCGCCCTGCTGGCCTGGTCGGTGGCCCTCGCCGCGACCGGGGCCATGATCGGCACCCTGGGCACCTCGATGCAGGACATGATCAAGGACAACCCCGACCTCGCGGCGTACCTCGCAGTCGTCGAGGGCGGCTCGATCATCGACGCCTACCAGGCCACGTTCGTGCTGATCATGGCCCTGGTGGTGGGCGGCTTCGCGGTCTGGTCGGCGGCCCGCCTGGTGCCCGAGGAGGGCGAGGGCAGGCTGGAGCTGATGCTGGCGGGGCCGCTAGCCCGGACCCGGACGCTCTTCACGGAGCTGCTCGTCGCGGTCGGCTGTGTCACGGTGCTGCTGCTCGTCTGCGGGGTGAGCTCCGGCGTCGCGTACGGCATGGTGGCCGACGATGTCGCCCAGGGGATCCGGGTCTCATTTGCCCCGCTCGTGTACCTGCCGGCGATCCTCGTCCTCGTCGGGGTCGTGGTACTCACCTTCGGGTGGGCGCCGCACTGGACCTGGGCCGGCTGGCTCGTCCTCGCGTTCGAGAGCGTGGTCGGTTGGCTCGGTGGGCTGCTGAAGCCACCCGCTTGGGTCTTCGAACTCTCCGTCTTCGACCGTGCGCCAAGATATCCGCTGGAGTCACTGACCTGGGAACCGCTTCTGGCTCTCCTCGCGGCGGCGCTCGTCCTCGTCGCAGCCGGTTGGGCAGGCTTCCGGCGCCGCGACATCGGTTGATGGGGACGCCGCTCCTCGAACAACCAGAGCGAGAGGTGTTCGGACGTCTCAAATACCGAAGGGGCCCCTCCCAGCGTTTCCGCTGGTCAGAGCCCCTGTCGAATGCTGTACCCCCGACCGGATTCGAACCGGCGCTACCGCCGTGAGAGGGCGGCGTGCTAGGCCGCTACACAACGGGGGCCTGGTGACGCTGTTGTCGTGCGAGTGGTGCTGCTGGGACAACCTGCGAGAGTCTAGCGAAGCCCCTCACAGACGACCAAACCGAGGTCTCCACCTCGGTCTTCGCTGGGATACTAGGACTCGAACCTAGAATAACTGGACCAGAACCAGTCGTGTTGCCAATTACACCATATCCCAATGGTTTTACTGGTGTTCGGCCACTCTGAACCGTGGTCCAGGAGCCGAGGAGAAACCTTACATGCGAGGTCGGATCGGTTCCAAAACGGCCTGCTCGCTCGTGGTCCGCAGACCCATGACGCGCGCGACCCAGAGCACCACGGCGAGGTAGGTCAGCGACTGGGTCAGCGTCACCGGCAGGCTCCACCAGGTGCCGCCGGTGGGGTTGAGCGCCGACGTCATGTCGCCGTAGGCGAGCGCGACCCCGAACGCCAGGAAGTTGTTGAGGACGTGCATCGCGATGCCGGCCTCGAGCCCTCCGGTGAGGACCACCAGCGTCCCCGCGACCAGCCCGAAAGCCAGCCGGTCGACGAAGATCGGCGGGTCCTGGGCGCCGTGAGCGAGGGCGAAGAGCAGCGACGGCACGACCACGGCGGCGACCAGGGACACCCGGCCGGCCGGGAACCACGCACCGACGGTCTGGGTCAGGTAGCCGCGGAACGCGTACTCCTCCCCCGCCGCCTGCAGCGGCGTCAGCAGCAGCACGACGAGCAGGAAGTCGCGGGTCCGGCTGGTGAAGTCGTTGAGCTCGCCGCTGACGTCGGAGTCCGCGGCCGGGAGGAACGCGGCGACGACGAGCGTCGCGATGAGCGCCAGCATCGACAGGCCCAGGCACACCGCGAACCAGCGCCAGCGGATCCTCGGCGCCACCGACGCCAGCCAGCGGGGCCGGACCCGGTGCACCATCCAGACGACCAGCCAGATCGCCGGGATGGCGGTCGCCCAGCCCAGGTTGACCACGGTGAGGTACGACGGCATCACCTCGCCCTCGCCGGACAGCTGACGCTCGATCTCGTCGAGCGGGGTGCCGGTCACGGCGAGGTAGCCGCCGACGATCGCGACGACCACGACCTGCAGCACGAAGATGAACCCGACCACCGACAGCAGGCCCAGCAGCGCGCGCCACCACGCCCAGCGACCTCCGCGCAGGACGCGGTGGTAGGGCAGCCCGGTAGCCGGGAGCGCGGTCGGGTCGCTCATCTCAGGAGAGAGCGCTCTGCAGCCGGCTCAGGCTGCGCTCGCGCCCGAGCAGCTCCATCGACTCGAACAGCGGCGGCGACACCCGACGGCCGGTGATCGCGACGCGCACCGGGCCGAACGCCACGCGCGGCTTCAGCCCGAGCTCGTCGACCAGCGTGGCCTGCAGGGCCTCCTGGATCGCGGCGGTGGACCACTCGCGCAGCCCTGACACGGCGTCGTACGACGCCTGGACGATGTCGCGGCCGGCCTCGTCGAGCAGCTTCTCGGCGTCGGCCGGGTCGCGGGTGAACGCGGCCTCGTCGACGAACAG
>JBAZRQ010000125.1:0-6306 GCA_041662925.1 Nocardioides sp.
GCCGCTGCGGTTGCGTGCGCCACCCGACGAGGGCTTCGCGCCGGAGCGTCCGCCCCCACCGGAGCGTCGACCGCCGCCACCGCCGCCACCGGAGGGACGCGAGGACCCCTCGGGGCGGTCGAGCTCGATGCCGCCGACGACCACGGTGCGGGCACCGGGGGCGAGGGTGGTGAGCATCGGGTGCGACGCGTTGTCGATGCGCGTGGTGGTCGCCGTGATGCCGGCCGCGCGGGTCAGCTGGCGTACGTCGCGCACCTGGTCGTCGGTCATCAGCGTGATGACGGTGCCCGCGGCACCGGCGCGCGCCGTACGGCCCGAGCGGTGCAGGTAGGCCTTGTGCTCCATGGGCGGGTCGGCGTGCACGACGAGGGCCACGTCGTCGACGTGGATGCCGCGCGCGGCGATGTCGGTCGCGACCAGCGTGGTGGCCTTGCCGGAGTGGAACATCTCCATGTTGCGCGTGCGCGCGTTCTGGCTGAGGTTGCCGTGCAGGTCGACCGAGGGCACGCCGGACTTGTTGAGCTGGCGGGCCAGCGCCTTGGCGCCGTGCTTGGTGCGGGTGAAGACGACGGTGCGGCCCGGGGCGCTGGTCAGGTCGACCAGGACGGAGATCCGGTGCTCACGGGCGACGTGCAGCACGTGGTGGTCCATGGTCGAGATCGGCGACTGCGCCGAGTCGGCCTCGTGGACGCGCGGGCTGTGCAGGAAGCGCTTGACCAGGACGTCGATCGCCTTGTCGAGGGTGGCCGAGAAGAGCAGGCGCTGACCCGACTGGGGGGTCTTGTCCATGATCCGGCGCACGGACGGCAGGAAGCCGAGGTCGGCCATGTGGTCGGCCTCGTCGAGCACGGTGACCTCGATCGAGCCGAGCTCACAGTGGCCCTGCTGCATCAGGTCCTCGAGCCGGCCCGGGCAGGCGACGACGATGTCGACGCCCTTGCGGAAGGACTGGACCTGGGGGTTCTGGCCGACGCCGCCGAAGACGGTCATCGTCGTGAAGCCGGCGGCCTGGGCGAGCGGCTGGAGGGCCTGGTGGATCTGGCCGACGAGCTCGCGGGTCGGGGCCAGGATCAGCGCGCGGGGCTGCTTGGGCGCCGCGCGGCGGCCGCTGTCGGTGAGCCGGGCGATCATCGGCAGCAGGAACGCGTAGGTCTTGCCGGAGCCGGTGCGGCCCCGGCCGAGGACGTCACGGCCGGCGAGCGAGTCAGGCAGCGTCGCGGCCTGGATCGGGGTCGGGACGGTGATGCCGTTCTTGGTCAGGATGGCGACCAGGTTGGACGGAACGCCCAGGTCGGCAAAGGACATGGAGGGAGGAACAGAGTTCACAGGAAGGAGTCACTTACGTTGGTGTGTCTCACCAAGCTGTCCCGTCGGCGACGGGAGAAGAAGCGGTGCCTCACGAAGGAGGGGCGCAGGCGAGACGTGAAGTTCCATCCGCGCAGGAGCTCGAGGCAAGACTGAACGAGCTGCTGGGGTAAAGAGTAGGGCAACGGACCAGACCGACGTGAATTGCTGGGCCTTCTAGGGTGTGAGCATGACCACCGTCCTCGTCACCGGAGCCACGGGCTTCGTGGGCCGCCGTCTCGTGCCGGAGCTCGTCGCACAGGGACTCACGGTGCGCGCCATGACCCGCCGTCCCGAGGGGTACGACGGTCCGGGTGAGGCGGTCGGCGGTGACGTGCACGACCCCGGGTCGCTGGTGCCGGCACTGTCCGGGGTCGACGTCGCGGTCTACCTCGTGCACTCGCTCGACGACGACGACTTCGAGGCCAAGGACGCCGCCGCGGCCAGGGCGTTCGGCACGGCCGCGGCCGCGGCCGGCGTACAGCAGATCGTCTACCTCGGCGGGCTGGGGGCCGAGGGCGAGGACCTGTCGGCCCACCTGCGCTCGCGCCGCGAGGTCGAGACGCTGCTGGGCGAGGCGGGCGTGCCGGTGACGGTGCTGCGCGCCGCGATCGTCGTGGGCGCGGGCGGGATCTCGTGGGAGATGACCCGTCAGCTGGTCAAGAACCTCCCCGCGATGGTGGTGCCCAAGTGGGCCGCGACCCGCACCCAGCCGATCGCGATCGCCGACGTGGTGCGCTACCTCGCCGGCGTCATCGGCCGGCCCGAGGCTCTCGGCCGGGTCTTCGAGATCGGCGGCGCCGACCGGCTCACCTACATCGAGATGCTCCAGCAGGCCTCCGAGGTCATGAACGGGCGCCGGGTCGCCGTGGTCAAGGTGCCGGTGCTGACGGCGAAGCTGTCGTCCTACTGGATCTCGTTCGTCACCAACGTCGACGTCACCACCGGACGCAACCTGATCGACTCCATGGGCACCGAGGTGGTCGTCACCGACGACTCGATCCGCGAGCTGGTGCCGGGCGAGCCGGCGACCTACGCCGAGGCCGTGCGCGTGGCCATCGCCGAGAGCCGCGAGTCAGGCGCCGAAAAGCAGGGGTAGCGCGAACAGCATCACCGTCGACCACGTGCAGTGGGTGAGGATCGGGGCCAGGATGCCGCCGGAGGCCCGCCGCTGCAGCCCCACCAGCACGCCGAGCAGCACCGCCGCGAACGACAGCATCACGTTGCCGGTCGCGAGCGTGGCGACTGCGTAGGCCACCGTCGTCCACACCACCGGGTGACGCGGGATCGCGGCGTAGACGGCGCCGCGGAAGAACAGCTCTTCCGCGATCCCGTTGACCGTGGTGATCACGAGGACGAGCGGCAGCGACCCCTGGTCGGCGAAGTCGAGGACCGAGCTCACCTGCCGCTCCAGCGGCTCGATCTGGCGCACCAGCAACGCGCCCACGACGAAGACGCCGGCGAAGGCGAGCCCGATCAGGATCGGGGTCACCACCGGGCGGACGTGGTCCTCGCCGTGCCGGATGCGGCCGAGGTGGAGGGGGCCGGACGCGAACGCGCCGACCGCCCAGACCGCCGCCAGCCCGAACGTCGCGGGGTAGAACCAGACGCTGCCGGGCTCGATGCGCAGCGAGACGCCGAGCACCGCGGCACCCAGCAGCACGAAGCCGATCGTGACCAGCTGGCGTCGGCGCAGCGCGGTCGGCGTCTCCCGGTGGTCGCGCGGGACGACGTCCCACAGCGCACGCTCGAACCAGGTCCGCACACAGATCACCCCTCGCCCGAAACTCTACGGGCGAGGGGTGACAGCGCTGTCGGGGCTACTTCTTGAACGCGTCCTTGACGTCGCCGGCGGCGTCCTTGACGTGCTCGACGCCGTCCTTGAGCGAGGCGGAGGCCTGGTCGCCCTTGCCCTCTGCCTGCAGCTCGTCGTCACCGGTCGCCTTGCCGGTGCCTTCCTTCATCTTGCCGCCGAGGTCCTCGGCCTTGTTGCTGATCTTGTCGTCCAGTCCCATCGCTACCTCCAGGGTTGTGTGGGGTACGCCGCCGGGCGGGTGCCCGCGGGCACCCCTCAAGTGAACGACAGAACGCCGTCGTCCACTTCACCCCGCCGGATGGTTCTCACGTCGGTCACGTAGTTCTGCTTCAGCAGCCACGGAGCGCGGTCTCCCTGCTTGGGCAGCACGTCGAGCGCGCGGACGACGTAGCCGGCGCTGAAGTCCATGAACGGCCGCTCCTGCACCGCCGGGTCGCGCTCGGGAACGACCGTGCGCAGCCCGTGCTCGTCGAGGTGCGCGAGCAGGCGGCACACGTAGTCGGCGACCAGGTCGGCCTTCAGCGTCCACGACGCGTTGGTGTAGCCGATCGTGTAGGCGAAGTTGGGCACCCCGCTGAGCATCAGGGCCTTGTAGGCCATGGTCTGCGCGACGTCGACCTTCTCGCCGTCGACGCTCAGCGTGATGCCGCCGAACGGCAGCAGCCGCAGGCCGGTCGCGGTGACGACCAGGTCGGCCTCGAGCTCCTCGCCGGACGTGAGCCGGATGCCGGTCTCGGTGAACGTCTCGATGGTGTCGGTGACCACGGACGCCGTACCGCTCCGCAGGGCCTTGAACAGGTCGCCGTCCGGGACGAAGCACAGCCGCTGGTCCCAGGGGTCGTAGACGGGCTTGAAGTGGGTGTCGACCTCGATGCCCGGGGGCAGCTGCTTCTCGGTCTGGCCGCGGATCATCCGCTTCACGAGCTCGGGACGGCGCTGGGAGAGCTGGTAGAAGCCGATGGCGACCATGATGTTGGTCCACCGGACGGCCGGGAACGACAGCCGGGTCGGGAGCCGGCGCAGCAGCTTGGCCAGCGGGTCGCGGCCGGCGCGGGACATGACGTACGTCGGGGAGCGCTGCAGCATCGTCACGTGCCGCGCCGTCTCGGCCATGGCCGGGACGAGGGTGATCGCCGTGGCGCCGCTGCCGATGACCACGACCCGCTGGCCGGCGTACTCGAGGTCGGCCGGCCAGTGCTGCGGGTGGACGATCCGGCCCGCGAAGTCGTCCTGGCCCGGGAAGTCGGGCGCGTAGCCCTGCTCGTAGTCGTAGTAGCCCGAGCAGCCCCACAGGAAGCTCGTGGTCATCGTGACCGGCTCACCGTCGCGGTCGATCTCGACGGTCCAGCGCGCGGTCGCGGAGTCCCAGGAGGCGGAGGCGACCCGGTGCCGGTAGCGGATCAGCGCGTCGACGCCGTACTCCGCCGAGACCGTGCGCAGGTAGTCGAGGATCAGCGGCCCGTCGGCCAGCGCGGTGTCGCTCGCCCACGGCCGCCACGGGAACCCGAACGTGAACATGTCGGAGTCGGAGCGGATGCCGGGGTACTTGAACAGGTCCCACGTGCCGCCGCTCGCGTCCCGGCTCTCCAGCACCGCCACCGACCGGCCCGGGTGCGCCGTACGCAGCCTGCAGGCCGCCCCGATCCCCGACAGCCCGGCACCGATCACCAGGACGTCCACGTGCTCCGGCTGCTCGTTGCTCATGGGCGGCAGGTTATCCGGGAAAGTACGGAACGTTTTCGACATCCTTCGTGCCATTTCGCGTCGAAAGCGTTCCGTACTTTCCCCTCGAAGGGCTCAGACCTGGACCGCGACGCCACGCTCGATGAGGCCGTCGACGTCGGGGACGCCCCAGGCGGTGAGGGCCTCGCGGGTGTGTTGGCCGGCCTCGCGGGACGGGGGGAGGCCGAGGGTCGCCGAGGTGCGGGAGAAGCGGGGGGCGGGCTGGGGCTGGACCATCCCGTCCTTCTCGACGAAGGTCTCGCGGGCGACGAGGTGCGGGTGCTCGAAGGCCTCGCTGACCGGGATGATCCCGGCGACGCAGGCGTCGGTGCCCTCGAAGATCGCGACCCACTCGGCCTGCGTCTTCGACGCGAACCTCTCGGTGAGTACGGCGCGCATCTCGTCGTACCGGTCCGGCTCGCCCTGCCCGGGGCAGGTGTCCTTGACCCCGAGGATCGTGACCAGTGCGTCGAAGAACTGCGGCTCCAGGGCGCCGACGGACATGTGCTTGCCGTCCGAGGTCTCGTAGATGTCGTAGAACGGCACGCCCCCGTCGAGCAGGTTGGCGCCGCGCTCCTCCTTGAACCCGCCGCTCGCGAGGAACGCCGCGGTCATCGCGTTGAGGTGGGCGGTGCCGTCGACGATCGCGGCGTCGACCACCTGGCCCTTCCCGGAGAGCCTCGCCTCGAGCAGGGCGGCCAGGATCCCGATCACGAGGTACGTCGATCCGCCCCCGAAGTCGCCCACGAGGTTGCTCGGGAAGTGGGGCCGGGCCGGGTCCTGGCCCATGCCGTGCAGGGCGCCGGTGATCGCGATGTAGTTCATGTCGTGCCCTGCGGCGCTGGCGAGCGGGCCGGTCTGGCCCCACCCCGTCATCCGGCCGTAGACCACGCGCTCGTTGACCGCGAAGCAGTCGTCGGGTCCCAGGCCGAGCCGCTCGGTGACGCCCGGGCGCATCCCCTCGACGACGACGTCGGCGCCGCGCACCAGCTCGAGCACGGTGGCCACCGCCTCGGGGTCCTTGAGGTTGAGCGCGACGCTGGGACGCCCACGGTTGAGCAGCATCGTCGCGCCGCCGGCCAGCAGCTGGCCGCCGGGGCGCTCCACGCGGATCACGTCGGCGCCGAGGTCGGCCAGGATCATGCATGCGTGCGGTCCGGGGCCGATGCCCGCGATCTCGACGACCTTCACGCCGCGCAGCGGCCCCGTACCCGTGCCCAGTTCGTACGTCATGCGGGCGATCATGACAGAACGACTGTCACGGTCGCAGCGGGTGTCTCACTGCGATGCCCCTACTGGGGCAGGACTCGGCGCAGGAACTGCCGGGTGCGCTCCTCGCGGGGCTCGGTGAAGATCTCCGCGGGCGGGCCCTGCTCGAGGATCCGGCCTTCGCTGAGGAAGCAGACCGTCGTCGCGACCTCGCG
>JBAZRQ010000126.1:0-6265 GCA_041662925.1 Nocardioides sp.
CCGGCCGCGAGCATCCAGGAGGAGTACTACTTCTCCTTCCTGCTCGACCGGGCCAACCGTCAGTACCTCTGCATCGCCAGCGTCGAGGGCGGTGTCGAGATCGAGGAGGTCGCGAAGACCAACCCGGACGCCGTGAAGCAGATCCCGATCAACCCGGGCACCGGTGTCGACGAGGCCAAGGCCCGCGAGATCGTCGCCGAGGCCGGCTTCCCCGAGGCCCTGGTCGAGCAGGCCGTCACGACGGTCCTCAACCTGTGGAAGGTGTTCGTCGAGGAGGACGCCACCCTGGTCGAGGTCAACCCGCTCGCCCGTCTCGAGGGCGACATCCTCGAGGCGCTCGACGGCAAGGTCTCCCTTGACGAGAACGCCGAGTTCCGGCACCCGGACCACGCGCAGTTCGAGGACAAGGACGAGGCCGACCCGCTCGAGGCGATGGCCAAGGAGAAGAACCTCAACTACGTCAAGCTCGACGGCTCGGTCGGCATCATCGGCAACGGCGCGGGTCTCGTGATGAGCACCCTCGACGTCGTGGCCTACGCCGGCGAGAAGCACGGCGGGGTCAAGCCCGCCAACTTCCTCGACATCGGTGGCGGCGCGTCCGCCCAGGTGATGGCCGACGGCCTCCACGTCATCCTCAGCGACGACCAGGTCAAGAGCGTCTTCGTCAACGTCTTCGGCGGCATCACGTCGTGTGACGCGGTGGCCAACGGCATCGTCGGCGCCCTGGAGATCCTCGGTGACGAGGAGAGCAAGCCGCTGGTCGTCCGGCTCGACGGCAACAACGTCGAGGAGGGCCGCCGGATCCTCAACGAGGCGAACCACCCGATGGTGACTCTGGTCGACACGATGGACGGAGCGGCCGACAAGGCCGCCGAGCTCGCGAACGCGTAAGGGACGAAGACATGTCTATCTACCTCAACAAGGACTCCAAGGTCATCGTCCAGGGCATCACCGGCGGCGAGGGCACCAAGCACACCGCCCTGATGCTCAAGTGCGGCACCCAGGTCGTCGGCGGAGTCAACGCCCGCAAGGCCGGTACGACGGTCACCCACAAGGACGCCGACGGCAACGACGTCGAGCTGCCCGTGTTCGCCTCCGTCAAGGAGGCGATGGCCGAGACCGGCGCCGACGTGTCGGTCGCCTTCGTGCCGCCGGCGTTCACCAAGGACGCCTGCATCGAGGCCATCGACGCCGGGATCGGCCTGCTGGTCGTCATCACCGAGGGTGTGCCCGTGCAGGACACCGCCGAGGTGTGGGCCCACCTGCAGGGGCCCGGCAACCACGCGGGCACCCGGATGATCGGGCCCAACTGTCCCGGCATCATCACGCCGGGCGAGGCGCTGGCCGGCATCACGCCGGCCACGATCTCCGGCTCCGGCCCGGTCGGCCTGGTGTCGAAGTCCGGCACGCTGACCTACCAGATGATGTTCGAGCTGCGTGACTACGGCTTCTCGACCGCCATCGGCATCGGCGGCGACCCGATCGTCGGGACCACCCACATCGACGCGCTCGAGGCGTTCGAGAACGACCCCGACACGAAGGCGATCGTGATGATCGGCGAGATCGGCGGCGACGCCGAGGAGCGTGCGGCGGCCTACATCAAGGACCACGTCACCAAGCCGGTCGTCGGCTACGTCGCGGGCTTCACCGCCCCAGAGGGCAAGACGATGGGCCACGCCGGCGCGATCGTGTCCGGCTCGTCCGGCACCGCCCAGGCCAAGAAGGACGCGCTCGAGGCGGTCGGCGTCAAGGTCGGCAAGACGCCCTCCGAGACCGCCCAGCTGATGCGGGACATCCTGCAGAGCATGTAGTTCCAGGCATCACACACGCTGACCCGCCCGAAACTTTCGGGCGGGTCAGCGTGCATTTGGGTGAGTTTCGGGCGGGTCAGTGTCGGGAGTACGAGCGCAGCGAGTACTCCCAATGGAGTGACGAAGTCACTCCACGCAGCCGGCTTCGGTGAAGGCGCACATGGCGGCGACGACGTCGGCGGAGGCCTCGGTCTGCCGGGTGATCTGCGCCGTGGCCTGGGCGTCCGGGTCGGGGCCGCCGCCACCCTCGTTCGACGTGGTGTCGACCAGCAGGGCCCGGCCGAGCCGGATCACGTGGACCACCTCCATGCCGATGGCCGGGGAGCCCTGGAACTCGAAGGTCCGCACGACCGCCCAGGACTCACCGCCCACCCTGGTCTGGCGTACGTCGTGCAGCGCGGCGTTGCCCTCGCCGTCCTCGGAGCGGGGGCACGCCCGGTAGGCGTCGACCAGGCTCCGCTGGTAGGCGATCGCGCCCTCGACGTCCTCGAAGGTCAGCAGCTGCCGGTTGCGGTAGTCCTCGACGTTGGTCCACACCGCGCCGAGCCGGTCGAGCGCCGGTGCGGCGGGCAGCGCGGCGTCGCACACCTGGAGCACCTCGACCAGCTCCACGTCCGGGGCCGGGCCGGTGAGGCCGTTGTCGGGTCCGGGCTCGTGCCGCTCGGGCCAGCCGGCGGCCAGCGGGAAGTCCTCGGGGATGTCGTCGCTCTGCGGCGGCTCGGTTGCCGGGGGTTCGGTCGTGGTCTCGCAGCCCTCGTCCGTGAACAGGCACAGCTGGTCCACCACCGTCTGCAGCCGCCGGGCCTGCTCGGCCTCGCCGCCGGCGGTGTTGCTCGGGTCGTACTCGCCGTACGTCGAGGACGCCAGCAGGGCGTCACCGACCTGGGTGAAGTGCATGATCTCGGCGCCGAGGCTGTTCGTGTAGGTGCGCACGACGAGGATCCCGGACTCGCCGGCGTCCCAGGACTCCACCCGGTGGAGGGTGGCGTTGTCGGGTCCCGACTCCTGGCGCGGGCAGCCGCGGGCCGACGCCTCCACCTGGGTCAACACGCGCGCGGCGGACTGCTCGTCGGGGTAGAGGACGACCTCGCGGGTGTCGGAGTACTCGGGGCCCGACGTCGCGGCGGAGACCGAGTCGGCCCGTCCGTCGCCCGCGAAGGGCGTGGTTCCGCAGAAGTCGAGCAGGGTGAGACCGACGTCGCCGTGCCGCTGGGTGACCGGCTCGCTGCTCTCGTTCTCGGCCATTCCGACGGTGAGGTCGAGGGTGTCGGGGATGCGCGGGCCGGACGGCGTCGTCTCCGAAGGGTTCGGCGGCGCCGGGTCGAGGCCCTGCGGCTCACCGCCGCCCGCCAGCACGACGCTGCCGGTGGCGATGATCGCGACGGCAGCGGCCGAGGCGAGCGCGATGCCCGCCGTACGGCGGCGCCGGTGCCGGTCGCCCAGGCGGCGTACCTCGGAGGCGGGCAGGGGGGTCATGGGAGCTCCCGGGTCGAAGTTCTCGAGCTCGTCGATGGGGTCAGGCATGGGTCGCTCCCTCCCCGAGACCGCTGTGGCCGTTGGGTTCGCCGGTGATGTTGTCGGAGAGCAGCGCCGCGAGCGCCGCGCGGCCGCGGCTGAGCCGGGCCTTGATCGTGCCTTCGGGTACGCCGACCTCGCGGGCCACCGCCTGCACGGGCAGGTCGGCGATGTGGTGCAGGACCAGCGCCTGGCGCTGGGCCTCGGGAAGCTGCCGGAGCGCGGCGACCAGGGCGACGTGGGACTCGCTCGGGGGTGGCGTCTCCGAGGCGGGACCGACGGCGCGGTCCGGTGAGCGGCGCGACAGTGAGACGCGGCGCCACCGGCTCACCGCGAGGCGGTAGGCCGTGGTCCGCACCCACGCCTCCGGGTGCTGGGCCCGGTCGAGCTGGCGGCGGTGGGCCCAGGCCCGCACGAAGGCCTCCTGGACGCACTCCTGCGCCTCGTCACGGTTGCCGATCATCGCGTAGACCTGGTTGGTGACGCGTGCGAACGACGCCGAGTAGAAGTCGTCGAACTCCCGTTCGTCCATCGACTGTTCCCGTCTGTGGTGGTGTCGGGAGGGATACGCCGTCAGGACACCCACGGTTGCACGCCGCGGCCGAGAAGTTGCTCAGGCCCGGTCAGCGGCCTTTGGGCGGAGGTAGTCGGTCCAGCCGTTCGAGGGCCCGGAAGACCAGGTCGACGAAGGCCCCGTCGGCCATCCGCGCGTCCTCGGACGGCACGAAGCCGACCTGGGCGATCGACGTGCCGCTGCGCAGCACCGCCATCGAGTAGCTCACCGAGTCGCTGTCGGAGATCTCGGTGGTGAGCTGCCAGACCGTGACGTCGATGTCCTTGTCGTCGCGGTGGGCGACGCGGATGGCCTCGGTTCCGAGGTCCTCGTCGGGGCAGGCGGCCAGCCGGCTGCGGATCCGCTCGACGAAGGCCACCGCCCGCTTCTGCGGCAGCGACCCCACGGTCTCGGTCAGCCCGAACCGGTCCGGCAGGCCGGCCTTGGGGATCACGAAGGTGCGGGTGAGGTTGTTGCTGAAGGCCTTGCCCTCGAAGCTCCCCTGGAAGACCGCGCCGTCGCACCGGGTCGCGGCGAGGTTGGTGGTGGCCCGCTCCGGCTGCGTGCCGATCCACGGCTTGGTGATGCCTGAAACCGGCGGCAGGTCCAGCTCCGCGAGCATCGCCGGGGCCTCGCCCGTCGGCGCCGGGGGTACGTCGGTCAGCTGCGGGCGGGTGGCGCACGCGCCCGCGTCGGGGAGGGTGCACAGGCCCGCGACCGCGTCGCCGAGCAGCCGCGCGGCTCCCTCGGCGTCGGGCCGCTGGGTGTTGCGGACCACCGACATCGCGGTGGTCACGTACTGACCGGTGCGGGCGATGCCGACGGTCATCGTCTCGACCGGGTCGTCCCAGGCGCGCAGCACGACCAGCATCGCCTGGTCGCCCACGCCGTCGACGCGCCGGGTCGAGAGCAGCTGGACCCGCTCGGCCGCGCACGCGGCGTACCAGGTCATCGCGGTGCGGTAGGACTTCCGGGCCGCCCGCGGCGACGCGGACGCCTCGGTGAGCTGGAGCACCGTGGCCTTGGGCTGGTTCTTGCGCGGCGTGGCGCCGAACGTGCGCACCAGGGCGGCCGTGCCGCGCGGGTCGGCGTAGCGCTCCTGCTGGCAGGAGGTGAGCAGGCCGCTGCCCTCGGAGCTGTCGCCGGTGCGCCGTACGGTCCAGTCGCGGCCGGGCATCGTGGCCGACACCTGCTCGGCGCTCAGCAGCGTGTCCTCGGTGAGCACGATCTCGGGGGCGGGGTCCATCGTGCGGCTGGGCTCGGCCGGGGTGGTGGCGTGCTCGAAGTCCAGCGAGGGGCGGACCCCGGTCGCGTCGGTGATCAGCGAGCCGGTGAGCAGGAACGCCGCCACGGCGCCGACGACGCCGACCGTCGTGTGCGTCCGACGACGGGCGGCCCCGGCCCGGCGCACGATCGGGGCCCGGGGGAAGCGCACCTCGGCCACCACCTGGGCGAGCGGCTCGAACTGCAGGGGGATGTCGGAGGCGGAGATCTCGCGGGCGAGCGCGAACTGGGACGCGCCGGTCTGCAGCTCGCGCTCGGCGTCCTCGAGCGGCAGCCCCACCTCGCGCGCCATCTCGGGCATCGACACCGCGGCCAGCTGGGTGAGCAGCAGCGCCTTGCGCTGGGTCACGCTGAGCTTGCTGAGCGCGTCGAGGGTGGCCCGCGCCTCTGGGGGGGTCGACTTGTCCCGGAAGGCCAACCGGGCGGTGTGGCGGCGCTGGGCGTGGCGCCACGCGTGCGGTCGCACCGACGACTCGGGGTCGTCGAGCCGCGACACCTTGCGCCAGTGGTGCCAGGCCACGATGAACGAGTCGCGCACGGCGCTGCGCGCTGCAGTGAGGTCGCCGGTCAGGGCGTAGGTCTGCAGCAGCAGTCGCTCGCCGGCGTCGCGGTAGAACGCGTCGAACTCGTCGGGGTCCCTCATAGCCGCTCCAACGTACGCGAGAGCCGCGGTCGCTCCCAAAGCCGCTCGGCGTGGGAGCGCCGTACGCCGGGGCCGCGGCGTGATGATGAAACGGCCATGACTTCTCTGCTTCCCCCGTCGGCCGCCGTCCGGGGCCGCTCGGCGGCCGAGGTCTCTCGTGACCTCGCGACCCGACGGCCTCTGGTCCTGGTAGCCACCTTGGGCGGCGTGGTTGCGGCCGCGAGCCCACTGCTGGTCTGCCTCGCGGTCGGAGTCGTGGGCTGGTTCCTCACCGATGCCGGCGCACACGGAACCCCGCGCGATGGCCTGCGCACGGGGGCGCTGGGATGGTTGCTGGCTCACGGCTCCGGCATCTCGGTCCAAGGCGTCGCGGTGACCCTGGTGCCGCTCGGCGTCACCGCCCTGTGCGCCTGGGCGGTGTGGCGGATCGGCCACCGGGTCGGTGACTCGGTCTCCGGG
>JBAZRQ010000127.1:0-6252 GCA_041662925.1 Nocardioides sp.
GCGGTCATCGACACCGACAGGGCGACGTCGCCGCCGGCGCGATGGGTGAGGATGTTGGACACGTTGCCCGGCGGGCAGCAGGCGACCAGGATCAGGCCGAGGGCCACCGAGCCGCGCAGGTCGAGCGCCAGCGTCAGCACGAACGTGATCGCCGGCAGCAGCAGGAACTGCGCCAGGACCCCGATCGCGATCACCCCGGGACGGCGGGCCGCGGCCTTGAAGTCCTCCAGCTTGGTGTCGAGCGCGATCCCGAAGAGGATCGCGCCGATCACGATCTTGAGCGTCGTCAGCGAGCTCTCCTCGAAGACGATCCTGATGTTGTCGACGTCGGTCATGGTGCGAGCCCCTCGATCTCCGCGCGCACCGCTGAGCGGTAGGCGTCCTTGTTGACGTAGTAGGACATGCGTTCGAGCCCGAGGTAGTGGTAGCCGCCCGACAGGTCCGGTCGCGGCCCGGCGACCCGCGCCTCGAGGGCCCGGGCGGCCTCCGGCTTGTCGCGCCGCGCCCGGAGGTACGACGCCACGAGCTCGGCCTGCTCGTAGCGGCCCTGCCAGCCGATGCCCGACGCCTCGATCATGCCGAGCACGAACAGGTCGGGGTCGGCCTGCGTGAAGATGTTGAGGTAGAGGTCGGGCGCGCTGCCGCGGCCCCGCCACCGCAGCAGCGCCGGGTCCAGGAACGGGTAGTGCAGGTGGTAGCCGGTGGCCAGCACGATCACGTCGTACTGAGACGTGGTGCCATCGACGAAGTCGACGCCCCCTCCCGCAAACCGACGAACATCTGGCCTGACGGCCAGGTCGCCGTGGCCGAGGTGGTGCAGGACCAGGGTGTTCACGATCGGATGGGACTCGTAGATCTTGTAGTCGGGCTTGGGGAACCCGAACCGGACCGGGTCACCCGTGAACATCTTGAGCACCCGCGTGTCGATCGCCTGCTTGATCCGCGGCGGCAGCGGCCGGCCCTGGTTGAGGGTGTCGGCCGGCTTGCCGAAGAGGTACTTCGGCACGAAGTAGTAGCCGCGCCGCACCGAGAGGTCGACCGACGCGGCGTGGTGGACCGCGTCGACCGCGATGTCGCAGCCGGAGTTGCCGGCACCGATGATCAGCACCCGCTTGCCGGCGAAGATGGTCGGGCTCTTGTAGGCGCTGGTGTGCAGCACCTCGCCGTCGAAGCTCCCGGCGAAGGTCGGCACCGACGGCTCGCTGAGCGTGCCGTTGGCGACCAGCACGCCGGCGTGCCGGTGCTCCCGACGCTCGGTTGCGTGCTCGCCGCCATGTTGGACGGTGACCGTCCACCCGCCGTCGGGGTGCGGTGCCGCCGCCACCACCTCGGAGCCGAACTCGAAGCCCGAGGTCAGGTCGTACGCCGTGGCGAAGTCGCGGAAGTAGCCCAGCAGCTCGCGGTGGGAGGGGTAGTCGGCCACGTCGTCGGCCATCGGGAACTCGGCGAACTCCGTGGTCCGCTTCGACGAGATCAGGTGCGCCGACTCGTAGACGGTGCTGCGCGGTCCGTCGATGTCCCACAGCCCGCCGACCCCCGCCGCGAGCTCGTAGCCGACCCACGGGATGCCCGCGCGCTGGAGGTTGCGGGCGGCTGCCAGTCCGGCCGGGCCGGCGCCGATCACGGCGTACGTCATCTCTGTCACGACAGGCATGATGTCGGCATGCGTCCCATGCTCGCCACCAAGGGCACCCACGTGCCCTCCGGAGCGGAGTGGTCGCACGAGGTGAAATGGGACGGCGTGCGGATCCTGGCCGACGCCGGCGCCGACCCTGGTGCCGACCCCGCGGGGCGGGTCCGGATGACCAGCCGCAACGACAACGACGTCACCGCCGCGTGGCCCGAGCTGTGCGAGTCGCCGCTGGGTGGCCGCGACCTGCTCGTCGACGGCGAGGTGATCGCGCTCAACGAGCGCGGCGTCCCCGACTTCCGCGTGCTCCAGGACCGGATGCACACCCGCAACGCCACCACTGCCCGGCGCCTCAGCCAGCAGGTCCCGGCGACGTTCATGATCTTCGACCTGCTGCGCCTCGACGGCTCGGACCTCACCGACCTCCCGCTCGAGAAGCGGCGCGAGGTGCTGAGCGGTCTGGACCTCGCGGGGTCCACCTGGCAGGTCCCCGCGTCGTACGACGACGGCGCGATGCTCTTCGACGCGACCCTCCAGCAGGGCCTCGAGGGCATCGTCAGCAAGCGGCTGTCGTCGCGCTACGTGTTCGGCCAGCGCACACCCCACTGGCTCAAGTTCGCCCACCGTCACCGGTTGTCCTACGTCGTCGGCGGCTGGCGCCCGCAGGAAGGTACGACGTCCCGGCTCGGCGCGGTGCTCGTGGGCCAGCCGACCGCAACCGGGCTGATGTACCGCGGCCGGGTCGGCAGTGGCATCGGCGGCAAGGTGAGCGCCGCGCTCAGTGACCTGCTGGCGCCGCTCGAGCGCGCGGACAGCCCGTTCGCCGACGACGTGCCCCGCATCGACACGCTCGGCACCCACTGGGTGGAGCCGCGGGTCGTGATCGACGTCGACACCCACGGGGTCGGCTACACCCGCCTGCGCCAGCCGTCCTTCCAGGGCGTGCGCCACGACCTCGTCGCGGAGGACCTGTGAGAGGCCTGCTGTCGGTCCTGGCCCTGGCGGTCGTCGCGCCACTGCTCGCGACGCCTGCCGCGGCCCCCGCCGTCGCGGCGCGCACCGGACCGTCGTACTCGCGGACGGTGGTGCTCGACGGCGTGTCGGTGCGGCTGGGGCCGCACACGGCACAGGTGGTCACCGTCAACCGCGCCCGCGGCCACCACGCCCGGGTCACGTTCTGGGCGCGCCACGACGGACGCTGGGTCGAGCGGCTCCAGGCCGACGACGGCCGGATCGGCTACGGCGGCCTGGTCGTCGGCACCCGGCGCCGGCAGGGCACCGGCACGACCCCGCTCGGCACCTACCCGCTCCCGTGGGCCTTCGGCACCCACGCGCGCCGGGCCGGCTGGGGCCTGCGCTACCGCGAGATCCGCCGCGGCGACTTCTGGGTCCAGGACAACGCCTCCGACCACTACAACCGCTACCGCGCGAAGCGACAGGGCGGCTTCCGCTGGTGGCTGCCGCCCGGCGACCCCAACGCCTCGGAGCGGCTCACCGACTACGGCCGGCAGTACGAGTACGCGGTCGTGGTCGGCTTCAACGTCGGCCAGGTCCGGCACCGGGGCTCGGGCATCTTCCTGCACGTCAACGGCCGAGGCGCGACTGCTGGCTGCGTGAGCGCCCCGCGCCGCTTCCTGCGCGCGCTGATGGCCCGGCTGGACCCGCAGCGGCGTCCCGTGATCGCGGTGGGCAGATGAGTCCGAAGAAGGAGCCCTACGACCGCCAGGAAGTGCTGGTGGACGTCGAGGGCCGCACCCTCAAGATCAGCAGCCTCGACAAGGTGCTCTTCCCGCGCACCGGCACCACCAAGGGGGAGGTCCTCAGCTACTACGCCCAGATCGCGCCGGTCCTGCTGCCGCACCTGAAGGACCGCGCGGTCACCCGGATCCGCTGGCCGCACGGCGTGCAGGACATGAGCTTCTTCGAGAAGAACGCGCCTGCGGGCACACCCTCGTGGGTGCGCACGGTGACCGTGCCCACGACGGGAAGCCGGTCGGGAAAGGGCGACGGCGAGATCACGTTCCCGATCGTCGAGGACCTCGCGACGCTGACCTGGCTGGTCAACCTGGCCGCCCTCGAGCTGCACGTCCACCAGTGGACGGTCGGGCGCAACGGCCGGCCCCGCAACTCCGACCGCCTGGTCATCGACCTCGACCCCGGCGAGCCGGCCGGCCTCCACGAGTGCTGCGCGGTGGCCCTCCTCGTGCAGGACAAGCTGGCCGAGCACGGCCTGCACGGCAAGCCGGTGATGAGCGGCAGCAAGGGGCTGCACCTCTACGCCGACCTGCCGAAGCGCCTGCCGAGTGACGACTCGACGGCCCTGGCCAAGCAGGTCGCCGAGGAGCTGCAGCGCGAGCACCCCTCGCTCGTGACCGCCACGATGACCAAGGCGAGGCGCCCGGGCAAGGTCTTCCTCGACTGGTCGCAGAACGCCGGCTCCAAGACCACCATCTCGCCCTACTCGCTGCGCGGCAAGGAGACGCCGTACGTCGCCGCGCCGGTGTCGTGGGCCGAGGTCCAGGAGGGGGCGGACGACCCTCTCGGGCTCGAGCAGCTCCGTTTCGACGAGGTGCTCCGGCGAGTCGCCGGGCGTGGCGACCTGTTCGCGTCCTGACCCGTCCGGCGCTGTTACCAATTGGTGGATCCTGCGTGTAAGCAGCGTTCCTCAACCGTGGCGGGCTCCGGCGTAGCGTTCATGGTGTCCTGACCCGTCGAGTGCCCTGGGGGGTGCCATGAAGATCACGATCAGCCGCAAGCTCGTCGTCTCGGTCGTCTCGGTCCTCGCCGCGGCTGCGATGGCGGCGTTCGGTGGGATCGCATGGAGCCAGGCGAGCGAGTCGCCGTCCGGGGTCCAGCTGGTCGCCGACGATCACCTGGCCACCTTGACCGTCACCGACATCCAGCCGGGTGACGAGGTCACCCGTCTGGTGACGATCCGCAACTCGGCCGACCGGCCGGCGCGGCTCGCCTTCACCGAGCAGGGCGACCCGGCCGACTACCGTGACGGGCAGCTCGGCTTGTCGGTGGACGCCGACGGCCGACAGGTCTACGCAGGACAGTTCGGAGCAATGGCCGACCTCACCCAGGACATGGGTCTGGTCGGTGCCGGCGAGTCGGTCACCTTCCGGTTCACGGTGTCCCTTCCGGACGAGGTCACCTACCTCGCTCCGGGCGGGGAAAGCGCCACGGCGTCCTACGCCTGGGTTCTCGTACCGGTCTAGCACCACCGCACCGCAGCACTGAAGCAAGTCGGGGGGTCGACGAGGCAGCTGCCTCGTTGTCAGCAGCACTCACCCCCGATCTCGGGAAGGACATCATGGAGATCGCCCCGGCACCGCAGCGACGATGGATGTCGCCGCTTGCCCGCGTGCTGCTCGCGGTCGCGGTCTTCGCGCCTGTGACCGCGCTGGCGCTGGTGCCGACGATGTTCGGCCTGCAGCGCTACGTCGTCGCCACCGAGTCCATGGGCAGCGAGATCAGCCGGGGCTCGGTGGTTCTCGAACGCCGGGTCCCGGTCAGCGACATCGAGGTCGGAGACGTCATCACCTACGACCCGCCTCCGGCCGCCGGCACCGACGGCCTGATCACCCACCGGGTGGTCAGGATCGACGGCAGCGACCTGCAGACGCAGGGCGACGCGCACAGCGCGCCGGACCCCTGGCTGGTCCCGCTCGAGGACCCCACGGTGTCCCGTGTGGTCGTGGCGATCCCCTACGTGGGGCTCCCGTTCGTGGCCCCTGTCGGGGAGTCGGTATGGGTGCTCGCCCTGGTCGTGCCGGGCTCGGTGTTGGCGTTACTGCTGGTCCAGGACGCGCGGCGCGCGCGGCACCGGCGCACGCCTCCATCTCAGGCCGTCGGCACGTCACCCCGGTAGCAAAGGTGCGAACCCCTATGATGCTTGACTGTGGCCCACAGAGTTCTTGTCGTCGAGGACGAGGAGGACATCGCGATCCCTCTGGTGCGCACGTTGGAGCGCGAGGGATACGACGTCCAATGGGTCGACAGCGGCCAAAAGGCGCTCGACGAGCTGGAGTCTCGCTCGGCCGACGTCGTGATCTTGGACCTCGGTCTTCCTGACATGGACGGCCTGGAGGTCTGCCGCAAGGCACGTGGCGCCGGCTACGACGGCGCGATCATGATCGTGACGGCGCGCGCCGGCGAGCTGGACCGGGTCGTGGGGCTCGACTACGGCGCCGACGACTACCTCGCCAAGCCGTTCGGCCTCGCCGAGCTGCAGGCCCGGGTGCGCGCGTTGATCCGGCGTACGTCGGGCGGTGCCGGCAGCGACGGCGCCGACGAGGGCGCACTGCGCATCGACGTCGCCGCGCGGCGGGTCTATGCCGGTGACGACGAGGTGCCGCTCACCGGCAAGGAGTTCGACGTCCTGAGCATCCTCGCGGCCCACCGCGACAAGGTGGTGTCGCGCGGCCGGTTGATGGCCGATGTCTGGGACGAGAACTGGTACGGCTCGACGAAGACCCTCGACGTGACGATCGGGCGGCTGCGACAGAAGCTCGAGAGCGTGGGGGTGTCGGAGCGAGTGGTCGCTGTGCGAGGCGTGGGTTTCCGCCTCGAGGGCAGCACCCCCGATGCGTAAGCGGCTCACCCTCGAGGCGGAAACC
>JBAZRQ010000128.1:0-5717 GCA_041662925.1 Nocardioides sp.
CGCCTGGTCGGCGCCGGGCCGGTGCGGCTGCTCCCGCTCTGGTCCGATGCTGTCGGCACGTCAGCGGAGCCGGCCCGGCGCGCCTGGTCACTCCCGTTCCTACTCCCGCTCCCCTATGCCGGATGGCAACCGTTGCTACAGTTGCTACGCCTCCGGAACAAGGGATGAAGGTGACGGCCGTGGAGCGCATTGCTCACCGGGACCTGCGCAACAACAGCTCCTCCATCCTGCGCAGGGTCGCCGCCGGTGAGAGCTTCGAGATCACCAACCACGGCGAGGTCATTGCGGTGCTCTCCCCCCAGTCCCGCCGCGTCGGCGGACTCGCGGTGGCGAAGGAGGCCACGCGACACGGAGGTTGGAGCACACTGGCCAAGCGACCCCTCTCCCGGCCCTCGAGCGCGATCCTCGACGAGCTTCGCGAAGAGCGTCTGTGATCGGTTACCTCGAGTCATCCGCAGCAGCAAAGCTCCTCACGGACGAGCCGGAGACCCGGGCGTTGGAGGACTACCTCGCCACGTTCGGCCCGCGGGACGCCGTGGTCTCGGCACTACTTCTCGAGACCGACCTCCGCAGGCTGGCAGCGCGCGAGGGCCTCGAGCAGGACATGGTGACGGCCCTTCTGGATGGTGTCCGGTTGCTGCGCATGGGCCGGCAGGTCTTCCAGATGGCGGGCCTGCTGCCGGGGCCAGGGCTGCGCAGCCTCGACGCGCTGCATCTCGCAACCGCGATGCTCGACGAGGTAGACGTGCTGATCACCTATGACAGCCGGCTGACCTCGGCCGCCGCAGCCGTCGGAGTGGCGACTGTCTCGCCATCCTGATCACGCGCGCGGGTGCGCCTGCTGGTAGGCGCTACGCAGCCGGTCGGTGGTGACGTGGGTGTAGAGCTGCGTGGTCGCAAGTGACGCGTGGCCGAGCAGCTCCTGGACCGAGCGCAGGTCGGCGCCGCCCTCCAGCAGGTGCGTGGCCGCGGTGTGCCGCAGGCCGTGCGGGCCGATGTCGGGCGCTCCAGGCACCTCGGCGATGCGTCGGTGGACCAACGTGCGCACCGCGCGTTGGTCGATGCGCTTGCCGCGGGTGCCCAGGAACAGTGCCGGACCGGAGCCCTCCACCAGCAGGTGCGGGCGCCCCTGCCGCTGCCAGAAGTCGAGGGCCCGGGCGGCCGGGCGGCCGAACGGCACCATGCGTTCCTTGCGGCCCTTGCCGAAGACCCGGACGACGTTGCGGTCCCGGTCGACGTCGTCCACGTCGAGACCGACGAGCTCCCCGACCCGGATCCCGGTCGCATAGAGAAGCTCCAGCATCGCCACGTCGCGCAGCCCGACCGGGCTGCCGTCGTCCGCAAGTGCCGCAGCCGCGTCGATCAGGTCGCGGGCCTCGTCGGCGCGGAGCACGGGCGGCAACGACTTGTGCGGCTTCGGTGAGCCCAGCGATGCCCCGACGTCGACCGGGGCGCGCCCGGTGCGCACCAGCCAGGCGGTGAAGACCCGGGCGGCGGTGGCGCGGCGCGCGAGGGTCGTGCGCGACCGACCCATGGTCTGCTGCTTGGCCAGCCAGCTGCGCAGGGTGCGCAGGTCGAGGTCCGTGACCGACGTACCGCCCAGCCGGGAGGCGTGGTCGAGGAGGCCGGCGACGTCGGCGGTGTAGGCCCGCACCGTGTGGGGGGTGAGGTCCCGCTCTGAGACAAGGTGGCGCTCGTAGTCGCCCAGCACCCGGGCCATCGGCTCCGGGAGCATGCCCTCGACAGGGTCGCCCGGCGCGTCGGAGGCGGTCTCGGGGCTCACCCTCGGAGTCTAGGAACCCCCGGCACCACGACGCGTCAGCGTCGGCGGCGAGCCGCCGTCGGAGTCTGCTCAGGACCGCCAGACCGGGGCGACCTCGCGGTGGTAGCGCCGCCCGAACACCCGCCCCAGGACGAAGGTCACCGGCTGCGGGACCGTGGCCCTCAGGAAGCTCCGGCTCTCGGGGTCCATGCCGTCCTGCAGCCAGGCGAAGAAGTCGCCGGCGACCGTGAGCGGAGCCTTGCGGAGGTTCTTCTCGACCGCGTGCCACTCGGGGGTCTCCGTCAGGGGCAGCAGCTGGGGCTCCAGGTCGTTCTCCTCGTGGGCGAGGTGCTGGTCGACCACCTCGCGGGCGTCGGCCACGCTGGTGCGGGCGGCGACTGCCGCCTGGGGGGTCGGCGTGGCCACCAGCTGGTCGAGTGCGTCGCTCACCGACGCCAGCGACTCCGCCATCGCGTGGTGCTCCGACTCCATCGCCGCGAGCAGCGTGGCGTCCACCTCGAACGACTCGAGCATCGGCCAGATCCAGGTGTCCTCACCCTCGTGGTGGCGCGTGAGCTCGGCGCGCAGGTAGCGGTAGGCCCGCCGCAGCTGGATCGCCCGGTCGCCGTCGTCCCCGTCCGGGAAGCCAGCCAGAGCCGTCTCGAGCCGCGCGAGGTCTCGCCGAACGGCGGCGTGGATGACCCGGTTCATGGTCATGGTGACACCCATGACGCGACCTTAGGACGGTCCGGTGGCCCCCACCACCCCTGGTTCAGACCGCAGGTGAGGCGCGTCGCCGGCCGCCCCGCGGGGCCTCACGTGTGCGCCAACGCAGCGAGCCGCCAGCCGTCGTCGTCCTGCTCCACGAGACCGTAGCGATGGAGGTAGGACAACGCCGAGCTCACCTCGACGATCCCGAGACCAGCGGTGCGTGCGACCGAGTCGGTGCCGGCGCCGCGGGCAACCGGCACCGCGTCGAGCACCTGGCGGTGCCGCGACGTCAATCGGTCGCGAGGACGCACGGGCGCGCGGGGGTCCTCGACCAGGTGCTCCCCCGCCTGGCCGACCAGGTCGAGCACCTCCTGGCCGGAGGTCACGAGCACCGCGGACGCCTTCCGGATCAGCTGGTTGACCCCCTGCGACTGCGCACTGGTGACCGGACCGGGGACGCCGAGCACCACCCGGTTGAGCCGCCCCGCCCAGGTGGCGGTGTTGAGGGCACCACTGCGCACGGCTGCCTCCACGACGACGGTGCCACGCGAGAGGGCGGCGATCAGCCGGTTGCGGGCGAGGAACCTGATCCGCGTGGGGGCGCACCCGGGCGCGGCCTCGGAGACGACCGCCCCAGTGGCCGCGAGGTGGGCGATCAGGTCCGTGTGGGCGGCCGGGTAGGCGCGATCGACGCCACAGGCCAGGACGGCGACGGTCGGCCCGTCCATGGCGACCGCTCCGCGGTGGGCGGCCTGGTCGATGCCGAAGGCCGCGCCGGAGATGACCGGGCACCCCTGGCGGGCCACCACCGCGGCGAGCTCGCCGGCGACCTGGACGCCGTAGGTCGTGGCCGACCGTGACCCGACGACGGCGACCGACCGCTCCAGTCGGTCGAGGCGCAGTGGACCCTTCGCCCAGAGGCCGATCGGCGGGCCACCACGTTCGTGGAGCTGGCCCGCCGACACCAGCGCCTCGACCTGTGTCGGCCACTCGTCGTCGGCCGGGATGACGAAGCGGATGCCCAGACTGTCGGCCCTGTCGAGCTCCCGGTCGGGATCGGTGGAAGCCAGCCGGACGGCCACGTCGGTGAGCATCCCGCCGGCGTCACGATCGTTGACGAGCAGGTCGTAGAGGCGCGCGGCACCCAGCTCGGCAACCAGGTTGGTGAGACGTGGGTCCCCGGGCTCGGTGAGCCGGCTCAGCGCGGCCCGGGCCCGACGCTCGACCTCGCTCATGAGGCCCGCACCCGCGCAAAGCCGGCCGGGAGGGGCTCGCCGGTGCGCAGCCCCAGCGCGAGCTGCACCTCGTCGGCACCGGGGGACACGTCGCGTCCGGCGCGTACGGCGGCCAGGTCGGCCACCGTCCACGCGAGCCGGTGGACCCGGACCGCTCCCCTGCTGCTCAGCTTGCCCGAGAACAGCCGGTCGTCGACCAGGCGTTGCCCGGCGGGATCCAGCGGCCAGCGCTCACGAAGCAGCGGACCCGGGGCGTGGGCGTTGAGCCGCCAGCTGCGCTCGACGTAACGCTCGGCCTGGCGCTGTCGTGCAGCCGCGACCCGCGCCTTGACCTGCTCGGACCGCTCGAGCGTGGCGAACCGGTCGGCGCTCTCGTGTGGCATGAGCGGCTCGACGTGGCGCACGATGTCGATCCGGTCGGACAGCGGCCCGGTGATCTTGTTGCGGTAGTCGCGGCGCACCTTCTCCGAGCAGGTGCACCGGTTGACGCTGGCCTTCGCGTGGTATTCGCCGCACGGGCACGGGTTGGACGCGAGCACCAGCATCCCGCGCGCGGGGAGGGTGACCAGCTCCTCCTGCCTGGCGATCGTGACGTCACCGCTCTCGAGCGGCTGCCGAAGCGCCTCGAGCACGTCGCTGCGAAACAGCGGGAACTCGTCCAGGAAGAGCACCCCGCAATGGGCCCGGCTGATCTCACCGGGTCGGACGTATCCGGTGCCGCCGCCGATCAGGCTCGCCTTGCTGGCGTCGTGGTGGGGCGCCGCATAGGGCGGCTGGGTGAGCAGGCCGTCGCCCGGGTCGAGGGTGCCCGCAAGCGAGTGGATCGCGGTCAGCTCCAGGGCCTCCTCTGCGGTCAGCCGGGGCAGGATCGTGGGGATCCGCTCGGCGATGCTCGTCTTGCCGCTCCCCTTGGGACCGGACAGCAGGACGTGGTGGCCCCCCGCGGCCGCGACCTCGACGGCGTACTTGGCGTCAGTGAGGCCTCGCAGGTCGGCCAGGTCGACCTCCTCGAGCCGCTCCGCCCCCCGCCAGGCGAGCAGCCGGCTGCCCGACATCGCTGCCACCGGGGCGGCCTCGGGGACCTCCTCGCCGCGCAGCTCGGCGACGACCTGGGCCAGGGAACGCATCCCGAAGACCGTCATGCCCGGCACCATCGAGGCCTCGCGGGCCAACGGCTCCGGCACGAAGACCCGGGTGACGCCGCGCTCGGCCGCGGCCAGCACCATCGGGAGCACCCCGGGCACCGAACGGAGCCCGCCGTCGAGGGTGAGCTCGCCGATGAAGACCGTGGACTCCAGGGACGCGCGCGGCAGCCGCCCGTCGGCGGCGAGCACTGCCACCGCGATCGAGAGGTCGAAGTGGCTGCCCCGCTTGATCAGGTCGGCCGGCGACAGCAGGATCGTGATCCGCTTGGTGGACGGCCACACCAGCTCGCTGTTGATGATCGCCATCCGACAGCGGTCGCGGGCCTCGTGGAGCGACGCGTCCGCGCGTCCCACCACCGTCGTGAGGACCTGCCCCGGCGAGACGTCGGCCTGGACGTCGATCAGGTGGCCGAGGGCACCGTGGAGCGAGACGGTGCGGGCCGTGGCGAAGGGCATCAGCCGATCCCCCGCACGTGCTCGACCTCGGCCGCTCCCCGGCGCGGGACGCGCACCGCCACCAGGTCGATCCGCGTCTCGGCGGGCTGGACGCCGTGGTCGCCCGTCCACCGGTGCGCCAGCCGGCGCAGCCGTTCGAGCTTGGCCGGAGAGACCGCCTCGTGCGGCGACCCGCAGACGTCGCTGGTGCGGGTCTTGACCTCGCACACCACCAGCACGTCGCCGTCGCGCAGCACCAGGTCGATCTCGCCCTCGTCACACCGCCAGTTGCGCTCGAGGACGCTCAGCCCCTTCTCGGCCAGGTGGCGCGCCGCCACCGTCTCGCCGTAAGCACCCACGGCCTGCTTGCTCGCTGCTGTCGTCATCTGCTGACCTCCTGGAGGACAGCGTCACCACCGGGACCGACGC
>JBAZRQ010000128.1:5727-6247 GCA_041662925.1 Nocardioides sp.
GGACAACGCCACCCCTGCGGCCGCTGTGGACGACTCGTGGCCCATCGAGCGGTCAGCCTCGCAGCACCGGAGCCCCGCAGATGGGACGACCGACGGTGTACAGGTCCGCCCCCGAGACGTTGAGTCCGAGCAGCGTCAGGAACGGACTGAGGAAGGAGTCGATGCTGGCGGCGAGGGTGTCCAGCCGGCCGTCGACGATCGGGTTGACCGCCAGCAGGTTGATGATGGGCTGGAGCACCGGCATGACGAGATTCAGCACGTCTCCCGCAGGCACGGGGACGTCCACGCCCAGGAGCTTGACCGTCGCCTCCACGTTCGTGGCGACCGTGACCACGGTCGCCCCCCCGAGACCGGCGTCGCCGGTCCCGGCCTCGTACGGCGTGGTGTCGTTCGGAGGCGTCAGCAGGACGGCGGTCTCGTTGCGGCTCGGCATCGGCTGACCGGCCGTGGCCGCCTGGTCCCAGGTGACCGTCACGTTGCCCAACAGCGGGATGGAGAGCGTCGTCTTGAACCCCAACGG
>JBAZRQ010000129.1:0-6241 GCA_041662925.1 Nocardioides sp.
GTGAGCAGATGGGCCGGGCGGCCGAGCTGACCGTGCCGCTCGACGTCTCCGTCGGCACCGGCCGCAGCTGGCACGAAGCGGCGCACTGACCGGGCGCTTACGGGGCGCTTGCGCCCTCTTGCTCGTGCACTGGTCGGGTGACCCGCAGGCTCACCACCAGCAGCACTGCCAGCAGGGTCACGTCGGCGCTGATCACCACCGTCGCCAGACCGCGCAGGGTGTCGCACGCCAGTCCGGCCGCGACCATCACGGCGAACACCACCCAGACCAGGTAGACCGAGTGCTGCCCCTGCCGGGCGAGCACGGAGTAGATCAGCAGCTGCAACATGGCGAGCGCCGTGCCGAGCACGGCGAAGATCCAGAGACGGTCGGCGATCTCGCCGTACTCGTCGCCGCCCACGAAGACCAGCGCAAGGTCGGGCAGGACCGCCACGCCGCCGACCACTGCCAGCCCGATCGCGGCGACCAGGCCCAGACTCGCCGTCAACGCGCGTCTCCGCCCGGCCTGGGTCGACATCTCGGGGAAGGCGACGACCACGACGAACTGCGGCAGGAAGAGCACGGCTTTCGTGAGGATCAGGCCGCCGGCGTACAGGCCGGCGTCGTGCTCGGGGAGGACGTTGCGCGCCACCACGATATCGGCGTTGGAGAGCGCGAACAGCGCCAGCAGCACATGGGAGCTGTGGAAGACCTCGCGCATGATGCGATGGAAGCTGTGCTCCTCGCTGTGCGTTCCAGGATCCCGGGGCAGGCGCAGCAACAGATAGCCGGCGACAACCGGGAAGCACTGGCCCAGTCCGGTCGCCACCAGCGCGGTCAGCTCGCTGGGCTGCCAGACGACCAGCGCGGAGCCGAGGAGGAGCCGGGGCACGCCGCTGAGGAGGTAGAGCAACGAGAGTGCGCCCCACCGGCGCTCGCCCTGCAGGATCCCCGCCTGCCCGCCCATGATCGTGAACGGCACGGCGACGACAGCGACAAGCGCGGCGGTCACCAGGCTGTCGAGGCGCAGCACGGCGTTGAGCACCGGGGCGAGCACGAGGAGCAGCACGCCGAGCGCCGCGGCGGCGCGGTAGGTGACGCCCAGGATGCTGCGCTGGATCTGCGCGACGTGCTCGGGCTCAGCGGCGATACGCCGGGCCGCGGTGGCCTGGAGCCCGAGCTGGAGCACGCTGACCACGAGCAGCGTCGCCATCAGGCTGGCCAGGGCGCCGTACGACGGCGGCCCGAGGACGCGGGCGGCGACGACGGTGAATCCGTACGTCGAAACGTTCATCACGCCCATTGCCACCGCGATCGTGCCGGCGCTGGAGAAGCGTGAGACGCCCCCGGGGTGCGGGGTGTCTGACATGCGGCCTCCTGGCGCACCTCGAACGGTGCGGTGCTGTGGGTAGTTTGTCCCATCGCACCCGACGATCCAAAGGCAGGAGGACCCGTGTCGTTCACTCGTCGACACGTGACCTCCGCGTGGGCCGTGGTGCTCGCGGTGCTCCTGCTGGGTCCGGCCCTCGCGCCCGGCTATGTGCTCACCTACGACATGGTGTGGGTGCCTCAGCTGGCGCTGCGCCCGGACGCCCTCGGCCTGGGCAGCGCCCTGCCGCGCGCCGTTCCGTCGGACGCGCTCGTCGCCGTTCTCGACCAGCTGGTGCCAGGGATGTTGCTGCAGAAGATCGTGCTGCTCGGCAGCCTCGCGACCGCCGGAGCGGGTGGCGCGGCGCTGGTCCCGCGGTTGTCGCTGCCCGTGCGGTGTCTCGTCGTGTCGCTGTTCGTCTGGAACCCGTTCGTCGTCGAACGTCTCGTGCTCGGCCAGTGGCCGGTCCTCGTGGGGTACGGCGTGCTGCCCTGGCTCCTCGTCGTGGGCCGGCGACACCGCCTCGAGGGGCGGCTGCCGGCCGCGCTGCCAGTGCTGCTGGTGCTGGGCAGCCTCAGTGCGAGCGCAGGGATCGCCTCTGCGTTCGCCGTGCTCGCCATCGGGCTGTCCGGGCGCCGCCGTCTCGACCTGACGCTGCTCGGCGTCGTGCTGGCGGCCAACGCACCCTGGGTCGTTGCCGGACTGTTGCACTCCTCCGTCGCGACGAGCGACCGGGCCGGTGCGGCGGCCTTTGCCTTGCGGGCCGAAGGGCTGCTGCCGGCACCCCTGACCGCGCTCGGGCTCGGCGGGGTGTGGAACTCCGAGGTCGTGCCCGTGACCCGCGACGGCCCACTGGCCGTGGTCCTGCTGGTCGTCCTGCTGGTGCTCACGGCTCTCGGCGCGCGCCTCTGGTGGGCGAGCACCGTTCGCCGTGACGCCGTGGCACTGGCGCTGTGCTGGACGGCCGGATGGGGGCTCGCGGTCTTGAGCTGGGCCGCACCGGGGGTTATGGCGTGGCTCGCGGGACTGCCCGGAGGTGGGGTTCTCCGCGACGGGTCGCGCCTGCTCGGCCTGTGCGTACCCCTGCTCGCGGTCCTCGTCGGCTACGGAGTCCAGCGGTTGGCGGCTCTCGCCCGCGACCGGGACCTGCGCCGTCTGGTGACCGGGATGCTCGTGCTGATGCCGCTCGCGTTCATGCCGGACGCCGCGTGGGGGAGCTTCGGGCGGCTGCGCGCCGTGGACTACCCCGCGTCGTACGACGTGGCGCGCGAGGCCGTGGGGGACGGCGCGGGCGCTGACGTGCTGCTGCTGCCCTTCACCAGCTACCGGGCGCCGGACTGGAACGGCGAGCGCAAGGTGCTGAACCCGCTCGGACGCTACCTGCGCCCCGACTACGTGGC
Source organism: Nocardioides sp. (assembly GCA_041662925.1). Lineage (GTDB taxonomy): Bacteria > Actinomycetota > Actinomycetes > Propionibacteriales > Nocardioidaceae > Nocardioides. The sequence continues at coordinate 2,749 of JBAZRQ010000129.1, forward strand.
CAGCGACGAGCTGAGGGTGGCGCGAGTGCTCATCGCGGGCGAGGACCCGGCGGGTGACGACGTCCGGGCCGCGCTCCTGCTCGACACGCCGGACGCGCGGGCCCGGGCGTTGGCCGGCCTCGGCATCGGCACGGTCGTCGTCGATGCCTCAGGGGGCGAGGCGCCGACGGTATCGGGGGAGGAGCTGGTCCGAGCCGGCGACCTCACCGTGCTCGGACTGAGCAGTCCGCGAGCGAGCGACCCACCCGGCTCGTGGTCGGTGGCGATGGGGACCGCCTGGGCGGCGTGGCTCGGCTGCCTGGTGCTCGCGGCCGCCACGGCGCTGCGGCGCCGCGACCGCGAGAGACGCGCTAGGACCTAGTCCGCGAAGATGCCTCGCGGACGACGGTCCACTGATACTCTGGCGGCCGACTCAGGAGGAACTTGTGGGAACAGGCATCATCGGAGGCTTCGTAGCCTTCCTCGTCGGCACCGGTCTCGCAACGGCGACCGTCATCGGCGTGGTCTCGTCGCAGACCGCTCCGCCGGACAAGTCCCAGGTCGACGTGGCCAACGTCGAAGTCGAGTACGGCAGCTGAATCCGCCGACGTCTCTGGCGTCGATCACGATCCCGACGGGCCCACCGGCTCTTCGGGATCTTGAGCGTGGACCTGCGTCTGGTGCATCGCCAGGTCGAGAACCCGGGCGAACGAGCCCTGGGCGTGTTGCCAGGTGAACCGGTGGCTCAGGTCGCGTGCCCCCGAGGAGAGCGCTTGCCGGGCGGTCGGATCGGTGAGCACCGTCTCCAACCCCAGGACGAAGCCCTCGAAGTCGTCGGCCAGCAGACCTGAGGTGCCGTCCTCGATCGACTCGCGAGTCCCTCCGGCTGCCGCATAGGCGACCGTCGGGGTTCCGTGCATCCCGGCTTCCCCGATGACCAGGCCCCAGCCCTCCTTGATCGAGGGCATCGCCATCACCCAGGACTCGGCGTAGATGCGCTGCTTGTGCTCCTCGCTGACGTGACCGGCGAAGACGACCTGCTCGCCGGCCGGAAGCGCACGGGCGTAGGCCTTGAGCTCCTCAGCCCACCAGCCGTCACCGACAACGGTGAGACGCAGCCCCGGAATCGTCTCCCGGAGCCTGGCCCACGCGTCGATGGCGTGTTCGACGCGTTTGTGCGGGACCAGACGCCCGACGACGCAGATCGACGGGACCTCGCTCTTGACGTCCGCGAGGGGGAGGGCTGGGTCGGTGCCGTTGTGGACGATCGCGATCCGGTCGTAGTCGACGCCGAGGTCGACGAGCTCCCCCCGGGTGGCCTGGGAGACCGCGACGTACTGACAGTGCCGGTAGAGCCGTGGCGCGAGCCTGCTCTCGATCCACCAGCCGACCCGTCCGGTGATGCCCGGGTAGACGACGGGCCACTGCTCGCGATGCACGTGGTGGACCAGGACCACGACCGGTTTGCGGGTCGCCATCCGCGTGAAGAAGGGCAGGCCGTTCTGGACGTCGACGACGGCGTCGACCCGGCCGAAGCGACGTCCGGCGAGCGCGATCAGACCGCGCAGGTAGACGGCCATCTTGGAGCCGCGGCGGACGAAGTGGAGGCCGTCGCGCGCCTCGGTGGCGGGCCCACCGGGGTACGCCGCGCAGAAGATCGTCACCCGCGCGCCTCGGTCGACGAGTCCGCGCGCGACCTTCTCGAGGTACACCTCAGCGCCGCCGCCCTCAGGGTTGTGGGTGTCGCGCCAGCTGAAGCAGACGACGTGTCGACCGTCGAGGGAGTTATCTCGTGACATCGGCCGAAGACTATCGGTCGTTCGGATAGGGTCGCCGGGTGTTGCAGCGAGACGTGTCCACGGCCGGTGCGTGGCGGGCGTCCCTGAGCCGATCGATCCGTCTCTTGAGCGAGTTCCGGCACGAGCCCAGCCACCCTGCACGCTTCTACTCCGTCATCGCCGACGACTCGGTCCGGCAGCTCTCGCAGTACGTCGACCTGGACGGTCGCTCGATGCTCGACGTGGGCGGGGGACCGGGCTACTTCCGGTCGGCGTTCGAGGCCGCTGGCGTGCGCTACATCTCCCTGGACGTGGAGGTGGCCACCCATGACGAGGCCGACGAGCACCCCCGGCGCGCGGTGGTGGGGAGCGGCATGCAGCTGCCGTTCGCGACCGGCTCGATCGACGTCGTCTACTCCTCCAACGTGCTCGAGCACGTTGTCGAGCCCTGGAAGATGGCCGACGAGATGCTCCGGGTCACGCGGCCCGGGGGCGTCACCTTCCTCGCCTACACGGTCTGGCACGGCCCCTGGGGCGGGCACGAGACCTCGCCCTGGCACTACCTCGGCGGCCGCTTCGCCCGGCGCCGCTACACCCGGCGCCACGGGCACGAGCCGAAGAACAAGTTCGGCGAGTCGCTCTTCGCCGTCAGCGCGCGCAGCGGGCTGCGTTGGGCCGCCGCCCAGCACGAGTCGGAGCTGGTGGAAGCCATGCCCCGCTACAACCCTCGCTGGAGCTACTGGATGCTGCGCGTCCCGCTGCTGCGGGAGTTCGTGACCTGGAACCTGGTGCTGGTCCTGCGGAAGCCCGTGACGACGTGAGCGACACGGTCGGGACGCGGACACCGCGCCGGACCCGCGTCCGGCGCCGCTGGAACACGTTCGTGGGTACGCCGCGCAACGTGGTCCTCGTGGGCCTGGCCATGATCGTCGCCCAGCTCGGCTACCGCACGTGGGCTCTGTCCGGCGGTTGGTTCCTGATCGACGACTACGGGTTCCTCTCCGACGTCCAGACGCAGGACCGCTTGACCCTGGAGTGGCTGTTCCAGATCCACAACGACCACCTCCAGCCACTGGGCTTCCTGATCGCGTGGGTGGTCGGCCACTCGACGGCGTACAACTGGGCGCTGAGCACGTCGATCACGCTGGTGCTGCAGGCGCTCGCCAGCGGGTCGGCCCTGGTCTTCCTGATGCGTCTGGGCGGGCGTCGCTGGGCTGCGTTGGTGCCGCTGGGGTTCTATCTGTTCTCCGTCGTGACCCTGCCCGGCTTCATGTGGTGGTGCGTGGCCGTGATGCAGGTGCCTCAACAGTTCGCGGCGTTCACGGCGATGGCCCTCCACGTGGAGTACGTGCGCACCAGACGGGTGCGGTTCGTGCCGCTCACCGCCCTCGCCATCGGGTTCGGAATGCTCTGCGACGTCAAGGTCGCGTTCGTGGGGCTGGCTCTCATCTTCCTCTCGCTCTACCTCTCCGACGTGCGTGGCCCGGTCCGCCGGGTCTGGGAGGCGCTGTGGCGCCAGAAGGTGGCGTGGCTGACCTACGGCGCCCTGTTCGCCGGCTACCTGGCCCTCTACCTGACGCTGAACCCGGCCACCGAGCTCGCCGGGCGCCAGGACCCCGACCGGCTCGGCGTCTTCGAGGTGATGCTCCGCTACACGCTGGGGCCGGTCGTGGCGGGCGGGCCCTGGCGGTGGGGCCCGATGAGCGACACCCCGCTGGTCCCCACCGCGCCGCCCG
>JBAZRQ010000130.1:0-5919 GCA_041662925.1 Nocardioides sp.
GCTTCCCGGGACGACCGTGAAGTGCTCGTCATAGCGGTCGGTCCCGTGGGTCGAGGCGGCGTGCACGATGTTGAAGGTGCCCCGCCGACCGTGGAGGCTGCCTTCGACCGCCTCGAGCGCGGCGTACGCGCCCGCTCCCGTCTGCTCGTTGAGGCAGCCCAGGAACCACGTGATGGACCGACCGGTGAGGTCACCCTCGAAGGTCTTGACCATGTGAGCAAGGCCGAAGGACGAGCCGGTCGCGATCATCGGCGCGTCCCCCACCTGCTCGGGCTTCTCGGTGGGAGTCCAGTCGGACACGGCGAAGGAGGCAGAGGCGCGCACCCCCGAACGGTAGGCGAGCGCCGAGACCGGGCGCTTGGACAAACCCGACACCGTGACCGAACGTCACCGTCCGTCCACGAGCAGCCCCGCGCGCACCAGCATCCGCTCGACGCGCTCTCGTTCGAGCTCCCGCTCGAGCAAGGTGCGAGACGACGCCAGACACGTCTCCAGGTCGAGGGCGCGGCAGGCCGCGACCAGCACGTCGTCGTACGCCGCACGCCAGCCGCGCAACCGGGCGAAGGGCATCCCGGGCGGGGCCTGCCGGATCGCCGAACGGATCCGTCGTACGTCGGCGGCGATCCGCTCGATCGGCGGGCCCACCGGCACCGGAGCCGGGGGCGCCACCAGACCTAGCCACCGGCCGACCTGGAGGACGACGTCCATCTCTCGATGATCGCCCCGCGGCGGCAGCGCCACAAGGCCAGGGCCGGGCCGAGGCCGACGTCAGCGGAAGGTATGCCGCATCTCGCCGAGGCCTTCGACCCAGGTGTGCAGGGTCTCGCCGGACTGCAGGAACCGCTGCGGGGTGCGGCCGTCCTGTACGACGTCGCCTCCGGCAACGGGCTGCTGTCCGCGATGGGCATGGGCTTGGATCATCGGCAGCGAGCTCGCCCGGCCCTGATCCAGCGCAGAGCCCGCTCAGGTGACCACGGTCTCCCGGGGTGCGTTGGCCTTCGCGACCGACATCAGCGACAACGCGATCAGGATCAGCGTCAGACCGAGCCCCATCGCCATCGCCGCCACCCCGAACGCCACGACCGACGTGAACAGCGAGGCCCGCAGGAACGACGCAGACATCGCGGTCTCCCGCAGCGGGTCCTCGCGGTCGAGCTCGGCGTAGGTCTTGCCGCCGGTCGCCTCGAGGGCGTGCTCGTCGATGATCTCCGCTTCCGCATAGGCCGAGAACGGCCCGTCGACCTCGTCGCCGGCCAGCATGTCGGCGTCTTCGGCGACCGTGATCCTCGCCGCCGAGAGCTCGTCCTGGACCATGTACCAGGTGACCGCGCCGGCCACGATCATCAGCGCCCCGATCACGAGTACGACGACGGCCAGGGCTTGGTGCTTCCAAGTGAACGCGCCACGATTGCTCCTAGAGAGGTGTGCCGGTCCCCCCACGGATTTTTGAGTTAGCGGGACCGCACGTCCTCCGCCACGACCTCGGGGCGACGGCGTGGCGCCGTGTCCGTGTCCTCGGCGGCCCTGCGGCGCGCGACCGGGATGGCTGCCGTGATGGCGACGCCGACGAACGCGGCGACCGCGCCCACGATGAAGCAGAGCTGGAACGCCGACTCGCTCGGCACCTGCATCCCCGCAAAGCTCGTGGTCGAGCCGGTCAGCAGCATCGCCATCACGGCCGCGGCCGACGTGGTGCCCACCGAGCGCATCAGGGCGTTGATGCCGACCGCCGAGGCCGCCTCGCGCATGGGCACCGCCGCCAGGATCAGCGTGGGCATCGCGGCGTAGCCGATGCCGACCCCGGCGGACGTGATGCAGCTCGCGACCAGCAGCTGCCAGGGGGCGTGGGTGAGGAACGCGGCCACCAGGTAGCCGCTGCCGAGGACGGCCGCACCCAGCATCAGCGTGGGCTTGGCGCCGACGCGCTCCATCATCCGTCCGGACAGCGGCGCGAACAGCATCATCATCAGACCGCCCGGGGCCATCCAGAGCCCGGCCTCGAGGATGGTCTGCCCGAACCCGAAACCGGTCTGCGAGGGCAGCTGCAGGAGCTGGGGTACGACGATCGCCTGGGCCATCATCCCGAACCCGACGGCGACGGCAGCGAGGTTGGTGAGCAGCACCGGTGCCTGCGCGGTCACGCGCAGGTCGCACAACGGGTCGGTGACCCGGAGCTCGTACCAGCCCCAGACCAGCAGTACGGCGAGTCCTCCGAGCAGGAAGCCGAGGGTGCGCGGCTCGCTCCAGCCCCAGGTGTTGCCCTTGGAGACCGCCACCAGGGTGGCGACCAGCCCGGCGGTGAGGCCGAGCGCCCCGACGACGTCGAGGCGGCCTCCGCCGCCGTCGTGGATGTGTGGCACCACGAGGGCGACGCCGACCGCGACCAGGACGGCCAGGCCCGCGGACATCCAGAAGAGCGCGTGCCAGTTGAAGTCCTGCGCCACCCAGGCCGCCAGCGGCAGGCCGATCGCTCCGCCGACGCCGAGGGTGGCGCTCATGGCGGCGATCGCGCTGGTGGTCATGCGCGGCGGCGTGATCTCGCGCATCAGGCTGATCCCGACCGGGATGAACCCGCTCGACAGGCCCTGCAACGTGCGCCCCGACAGCATCGGCAGCAGCGAGTCCGCCTGGGCGCAGACCAGCGAGCCCACCACGAGCAGGACGGCGCTGACCATCAGCACCCGCTGCTTGCCGAACATGTCGGCCAGCCGGCCCGCGATCGGCATCGCGACCGCTGCCGCCAGCAGGGTCGAGGTGATCACCCATGACGCGTTGGCGGCCGAGGTGTTCAGCAACCGCGGCAGCTCCGACTGGATCGGGATCACCAGGGTCTGCGTGAGGGCGGCGCTCAACCCGCCGAAGCAGAGAACGACCACGCTCAGCAGCGCCTTGGGCGACGCCGGGACGGGTTCGGAGGACATGCGCTTCCTTCGGGTCGACACGAGTGGGGCGCACCTCGCTCGGGCCAGATGCTTGCCGAAGTCAACCTTATTCGGGAAGGTGGGTCAAAGTGAGAAGCGCCTCAGCGCACGACCTTGAGGTTGAACTCGCTCGTCCCCAGCGCCTGCATCAGGCGGAGCCAGAGCGGCATCAGCATCTCGGCGCCACGGGCGGTCTCGATGCCACCGAGGTCGACCACGTCGTCGTGCCCGAAGGCCGCGAGCAGACCGGCGACGACGGCCTTGGCGCTCGGGTCGTCCCCGGACACGAAGACGGTGCTGCTGCTCCCGAGGGTCTCTGGGTGCACCATCAGCGACGCCGTGAGGGTGTTGAGGGTCTTGACGACGCGGGCCTCGGGGAAGGCGCGCTGGATCTGCTCCCCCAGCGAGTCGGTGTCCTTGACGAGAAGGCTGGGCGGGAAGCCGGCGGAGAAGTCGAGCGGGTTGGAGATGTCGACCAGGACCTTGCCGGCCAGGTGCTCCGCGCCCGCCAGCGCGAGCACGTCGAGCGCCGCCGCGCCGGCCACGGCGAGGACCACCAGCTCGGCGCGCGCTGCCGCGTCGGCGTACGTCGCCAGCGGCACGGACAGGCGCTCGGCGCGCGCCGACGTGGCCTGCGGGTCACGGGTGCCGATCGTCACTGCGTGACCGAGCTCGTCCAGGCGCCCGGAGACCGTGCGCCCGACCGATCCGGTGCCGAGGACTGCGATGTCCATCCGGAGATCCCTTCGTCGTCCCGTTACCTGGCGCCCTGCTCGGAGACACCGAGGTGCTTGCTCATCTGCTTCTGCACGAACCGGATCGCGGGCCTCGGGGCAATCTTGATCGCGAGGTTCATCAGCTTGGCGTCGGCCCCGACGTAGACGTGCAGCTTGTTCGCCTCGACGCCCTTCAGGATGATCCGGGCGGCGTTGTCGGCCGACGTCATGGGCACCTTGCTGTCCCCCTCGGTCGCCGGCTGGTCGACCCCGGAGTTGGCGGTGATGCTGGTCTCGACGGCACCGGGGAAGATCACGGTGACCTCGACCGCGGTGTCGAGCAGCTCGGCGTAGAGCCCCTCGCTCAGCAGCTTGACCGCTGCCTTGCTCGCGCCGTACATCGTCTGGCCCGGGAACGGGAAGAAGCCGCCCATGCTCGACACGTTGACGATGTGCGCCTCGGGACGAGACAGCAGCCGGGGCAGGAACGCCTGCACCATGTGCAGCGTGCCCATCAGGTTGACGTCGAGCACCCGCTGGATCGTCGCGTCGTCGAGGTCGGCCACCGGCACGAACGGCTGGATGATCCCGGCGTTGTTGACCAGCCCGTCGACCACTCCGTGGGCGGCCTCCACCTGCTCCGGGAGCGACCGCACAGCGGCCCGGTCAGTGATGTCGACGACGTGCGTGGAGAGCCGCACACCCGCCGAGGCTGCTGCGCTGACCTCGGCCAGCCCGTCGGGGTTGCGGTCGACGGCGGCGACCCGGGCGCCGCGCCCGAGGAGCTGGAGCACCAGCTCGCGTCCCATCCCGCTCCCGGCGCCGGTGACCACCCACACCTTGTTGCTGACCTGCACCGCAACCCCCCTCCGACAACGTTCGGACCCACCCTACGGCGGTCCGCGCAGCGCCCTGCGGCGAGCGTGGTAGTCCTCGAGGTCGACGTCTCCGCGGGCGAGCCGCTCGTCCAGGATCGCCAGCGGGTCGGCGGGCGCGTGCGGCGACCGGACCGACGAGCCGGTCTGGTCGGGCCTACGGAACAGCATGACCACCGCCACCACCACGAGCGACCAGAACACGACCATCACCAGCGTCATCACCAGCCACCCGCCCCAGCCTCCGCCGTCGTGGTACCAACCATTCATCATCGCAACCAGCTCCTCTCGTTCCTCCCTATGACTGTCCCTCCGGGACCTGCGGCCGGGGTCGCGGTCGTGTGAAGGTTCCCTGAAGATCGCCGCGCCCCACCCACAGCCGGGGAGGACCGAGAACTTCAGAGAATCTTGACCTGACCTGAACCTTTCGGCGTGGGGTGGGCGGCCACGATGGCCCGATGACCCACCCGAAGAAGCTGACCGCAGTCCTGACCCTGCTCCTGGCCGGGGCGCTCACGCTCGCGTCCTGCGGCGACGACGACGGGTCCCCCGACGCCCGCGACGACACTTCGACCGCCCGGTTCAACGACGCCGACGTCCGGTTCGCCCAGGAGATGATCCCCCATCACGAGCAGGCCGTGGTCATGGCCGAGATGGCCGAGAGCCACGCCGAGCGCGCCGAGGTGAAGGAGCTGGCGGCGGGCATCGAGGCGGCGCAAGGACCCGAGATCGAGACCATGTCGCAGTGGCTCGAGGACTGGGGCCAGGACCCGGCCACGGATGGCATGGGCCACGGCGACATGGGCCACGGCACCTCCTCGGAGATGCCCGGCATGATGGACCAGGACGACCTTGCCGACCTCGACGGCGCCATGGGCGGTGACTGGGACCAGATGTTCCTCACCATGATGATCGAGCACCACGAGGGTGCCATCGAGATGGCCCGGACCGAGCAGGCGGACGGGGAGAACCCCGACGCGGTCGCGCTGGCCGAGCAGATCGAGTCCGACCAGACGGCCGAGATCGCCGTGATGGAAGGCCTGCTGGACGCGCGCTGAGGTCGCTCGGGGACACCCTCGTGACCAACGCCCCTGTCGCAACGGGCGTGGAGGCGAGATCGTTCGAGGAGACGGCAAGGGTGGTGGTCCTCATGCCCGCACGGTTGCGACGCATGTGCGCTGCGTTGGTGGTGGCGTCGCTGGCGACGGCCTGCGGAGGCGGTGACGGCGGCGACACGTCGGCAGGAGGACCCATGACCCTGGCGCCCGGTGACGGCGTACCGGTGGTGGTTGACACCGACCTGGCGCTCGACGACCTGGTCGCGTTGGCGTTCCTGCTGTCGTCGACAGAGGCCGATGTGCGTGCGGTGACGGTGTCGGGAACCGGTGAGGTCCGTTGTCCGCAGGG
>JBAZRQ010000130.1:5929-6238 GCA_041662925.1 Nocardioides sp.
GGCCTGCTCGCCCTCACCGGCGACGACGAGGTCCCGGTGGCGTGTGGGCGTTCGAGTCCGCTGGCCGGAGACCACGCCTTCCCCAGCGAGTGGCGTGACCTGGCCGACAGCGGCTGGGAGATGGACTTGTCACAGGTGACGGCGCCGGCCACCGAGCGGTCGGCCGTCGATCTGCTCAGCACCACCCTTCGTACGGGCGGGGTCACCCTGCTCACGCTCGGCCCGTTGACCAACGTCGCCGAGAGCTTCCGCACCGAGCCCGACCTGGCCGAGCAGGTGTCCTCGATCGTCGTGATGGGTGGTGCCCTC
>JBAZRQ010000131.1:0-6137 GCA_041662925.1 Nocardioides sp.
CGTACGGGCCCAGCCGCTCACGTGCGGACGGCGCGACGGCGGCTGCCGAGCTCGCCGGACGCGACGATGACGAGGGCGATGACGAACATGATCGTGCCGATGACGTTGATCTGCGGAGGGATGCCCCGCTGGGCCGCGCCCCACACGAACATCGGGAACGTGACCTCCTGGCCGGCGTTCAGGTTGGTGATGATGAAGTCGTCGAACGACAGCGAGAAGGAGAGCAGCGCCGCGGCAAGGATGCCGGGGAAGACCAGCGGGAAGGTCACCCGCCAGAACGTCTGCCACTCGTTGGCGTAGAGGTCCATCGCCGCCTGCTCCAGGCGCGGGTCCAGCCCGGCCAGCCGGGCCTTCACGGTGACGACCACGAAGGACAGGCAGAAGAGCACGTGGGCGATGAAGATCGTCCAGAAGCCCAGGATCCCGGCGGCCCCGCTGCTCACGAACAGCGCCAGCAGCGAGGAGCCCATCACGATCTCGGGCGTGGCCATCGGCAGGAAGATGAAGAGGCTGGCGGCGCCCCGGCCGCGGAAGCGGTGCCGCGCCATCGCGAACGCCATCAACGTGCCGAGCAGGGTCGCCCCGAGGGTCGCGAAGAACCCGATCTGCAGGCTGAGGCCGAGCGAGGAGCACATCTGGTAGGGCTCGCAGATGTTCTGCCAGTTGTGCAGCGTGAAGCCGTCGAAGGTGTAGCTGTTGCGGCTGGCCGGGTCGTTGAAGGACATCAGGATCACGACGAAGACCGGCACGAACATGTAGAGCAGCACGAGCAGCCCCAAGAACAGCAGCAGGTGCTCCCCCAGCCAGCGTCCGGCGCGGCTCATCAGAGCAGCTCCTCGGTGCCGGCCCGCCGTACGTAGACCAGGACGAGTACGACGATCGCGACCATGAGGGTCACCGAGAGCGCCGCGGCCGTGGGGTAGTCGCCGGCGCCGAACAGGTCCTGGATCTCGTTGCCGACCATGCGGGTGCGCGGGTTGCCGAGCAGCTCGGCGTTGATGTAGTCGCCCGACGCCGGGATGAAGGTCAGCAGCGTGCCCGCGACCAGGCCCGGCATCGCCAGCGGGAGCGTCACGTGGCGGAAGACGGACAGGGGTGACGCATAGAGGTCGGCGCCGGCCTCGAGCAGCCGAGGGTCGATCTTCTCCAGCGACGCGTAGAGGGGCAGCACCATGAACGGCAGGAAGCCGTAGGTCAGCCCCGTCACCACCGCGAACGGCGTGTCGAGCAGGTAGCCGTCGGAGCCGAGGATGTGGACCTTGCGCAGGATCGAGACCAGCAGCTCGTTGTCGCCGAGGAGGTACTGCCAGGCGAGGGTGCGCACGAGGAAGCTGGTGAAGAAGGGGGCGATCACCGCCACCAGCATCACGTACTTCCAGCGGCCGGCCTTGAACGCGATGGCGTAGGCGAGCGGGAAGCCCAGCACCACGCAGGCGCCGGTGGCCATGAGGGCGTAGAGGAAGGACCGGATGATCTGGGGCGAGTAGTCGGAGAGCGACTGGGTGTAGTTCTGCCAGTGCCCGGTCATCTGGTAGCCGAGGGCCAGCGACCCCGAGGGGTCGTAGAGGCTGGTGCTGACCAGGGTGACGGTGGGCACGACGAAGAACAGCACCAGCCACAGCCCGCCGGGCACCATCAGCAGGTAGCCGGCCGGCCCGCGGCGACGGGTGTCCTCGTCGCTCTGCGCGACCAGGGTCGCCTCGACCGGCGGGTCCCCGGCGGCGCTCACTCGCCCTCCCGGTCCACCCCGGCCGCCGCGTCCTGGGAGGCGTCGAGGAGGAAGGTGTGGTCGGGGCGCCAGTGCAGGTCGACGGGGTCACCGGGCCGGAAGCGCTCGCGGTTGCCGGTGTTCTGCTCGAAGACGGTGAGCTCCTGACCCCAGGGCATGCGCACGAGGTACTGGGTGCTGACCCCGACGAAGCTCACGTCGCTCACGACACCTCCCGCCAGGCAGTTGATCCCGTCGCCGGACTCCTCGTCCTTCTCGCTGATGTAGACCTTCTCGGGCCGTACGCCGACCCAGACGTCACCCTCGTCGGACCGGGCCCGGGCGGCGCCCGCCGTGATGGCGGAGCCCTGCACGTCGAGCCGGATGACGGAGTCGTCACGGCCGACGACCTTGCCGGCCACGAGGTTCGACTGGCCGAGGAAGTTGGCGACGAACGTGGTGGCGGGCGCCTCGTAGAGCTCCTCGGGGGCGCCCATCTGCTCGATCCGGCCGCCGTTCATCACCGCCACGGTGTCGGCCATGGTCATGGCCTCCTCCTGGTCGTGGGTGACGTGGACGAAGGTGAGCCCCACCTCGGTCTGGATCCGCTTCAGCTCGATCTGCATCTGGCGGCGCAGCTTGAGGTCGAGGGCGCCCAGGGGCTCGTCGAGCAGCAGGACCTGCGGCTGGTTGATGAGGGCGCGGGCCAGGGCGACCCGCTGCTGCTGGCCGCCGGAGAGCTGGGCGGGCCGCCGCTTGGCCATCGCCTGCAGCTCCACGAGCTCCAGCATCTTCTCGACCTCGGCGTCCACGTTCTTGTGGCCCTGGCGGCGCCGGCCGAACGCGACGTTCTGCGCGATCGTGAGGTGCGGGAAGAGCGCATAGCTCTGGAAGACCGTGTTGACCGGCCGTTTGTAGGGCTTGAGGCGGGTGATGTCCTGCTCGCCCAGCGTGATGGTGCCGGCCGTGGGCTCCTCGAGCCCGGCCACCATGCGCAGGGTCGTGGTCTTGCCGCAGCCCGACGGCCCCAGCAGGGCGAAGAACGAACCCTCCGGGATGGTGAGGTCCAGGTCGTCGACGGCGGTGAACTTGCCGAACGACTTGGTGACGGACGTCAGGGTCAGGTCGCCGCTCATGTGTCCTCAGGCCCCGATGACCCGGGCGAAGTCCTTGTCGTACTGCTGCCTGGTCTTGTCGTCGAGGCCCATGAAGCCGTAGGCGTTGGCGAGGAACTCGTCGTCCGGGAAGATCAACGGGTTGTCGACCAGCGACGGGTCGATCTTCTCCATCGCCTGCTGGGCTCCCTCGACCGGGCAGATGTAGTTGACCCAGGCGGCCAGCGTGGCCGCCACCTCCGGGTCGTAGTAGTGGTTCATCAGCTTCTCGGCGTTGGCCTTGTGGTCGGCCCGGTTGGGGACCAGCATGTTGTCGGACCAGATCCCGAGGCCCTCCTCCGGCACGACCCACTTGATGTCGGGGTTGTCGTACTGCATGGCGATGACGTCACCGGACCACGCCTCGCAGGCGACCAGGTTGCCGGCGTTGAGGTCACGGATGTAGTTGTTGCCGGTGAACTTGCGGATGTGGCCGGAGCCCACGTAGCCCTCGAGCCGGGCGATCGCGGCGTCCCACTCGCCGGAGTCGAAGTCGCTCGGGTCGGCGCCCTCGAGCAGCAGCATGAACAGCATCGTGTCGCCCAGCTCGGAGAGCAGGCTGATCTTGCCCTTGAGGTCGGGGCGCGTCATGAGCTCCTCGAAGCTGGAGATCTCGCCGGTGTACTTGGAGTTGTAGGCGATCCCGGTCAGGCCGCTCTGCCACGGCACGCTGTAGGCGCGCTCCTCGTCCCAGGTGGGCGACTTGAGGTCGGCCTTGAGGTTGGCCTCGACGTTGGGCAGGTTGGCCTTGTCCAGCTCCTGGATCCAGCCGTAGCCGATCAGGCGCGCCGCCATCCAGTCGGTCAGCGTGATGATGTCGCGACCGGTGGGCTCGCAGGCGCCGAGCTGGTCCTTGATCTTGCCGAAGAACTCGTTGTTGTCGTTGATCTCCGCGTTGTAGTTGACCGTGATGCCCGTGTCGCTCTCGAAGGCCTGGAGGCTCGGCATGGCCTTGCCCTTGACGTCGATGTACTCCGGCCAGTTGGCGAAGTTGAGGACGGGCTCGTCGGCGGAGAGGTCGGTGCTCTTGCAGCTGTCGGCGGTCTGGGTCTGGGAGTCGGTGCCGCAGGCGCTCAGCAGCCCCGGTACGCCGACGGCGAGGGCGGACAGGGACGCGCCGCGGATGAACGTGCGACGGCCGAGACCGGCTCCAGGGCCGCCCGCCCCGTTGCTCTGACGCGCCAGGCGCAACAGCGCCGCCATTCGTGCGGGATCCACTGACATGCCCGTTCCTCCTGTGGCGTCGACGGCCTCTGGGTGTGGATAGTTTCAGAGTAGGGCGCCCGGAACAAGGGAAACCGTTGATACGAAACACGACCGCAACGAATTCCTTCGTCCGATGGTGTCTTGCGACCACGGCTGTCAGGATCATCGCCATGACGCGCAAGCAGGAGCGAACCGGGGTGGCCCTCGACGAGGTCTCCAAGGCGATCATCGAGCAGCTGCAGCAGGACGGCCGGCGCTCCTACGCCGCGATCGGCAAGGTCGTCGGGCTCTCGGAGGCGGCAGTACGCCAGCGCGTGCAGCGCCTGGTCGAGAGCGGTGTCATGCAGGTCGTGGCCGTCACCGACCCGTTGCAGCTCGGCTTCGCCCGCCAGGCGATGATCGGCGTCAACGTCAGCGGACCGCTCGAAGGCGTCGCCGACGCCCTGGCCGGGCTCGACGAGGTCGACTACGTGGTGATCACGGCCGGGCGCTACGACCTGCTCGTGGAGGTCGTGTGCGAGACCGACGAGCACCTGCTCGAGCTGATCTCCAGCCGGATCCGCTCCCTGGACGGGGTCGTGTCCACCGAGACGTTCATGTACCTCAAGCTGCGCAAGCAGACCTACTCGTGGGGCGTTCGCTGAGCGTCCCGTACGCCGGCCTCTCGCTCTGGCACGCGACCGCCGGCGACCCGTGGGTCCCCCGGGCGCCGCTCGACGGCGACCGCGAGGTCGACGTCGCGATCGTGGGTGCCGGCTTCACCGGCCTGTGGACCGCCTACTACCTCGCCGAGGCCGACCCCGGGCTCCGGGTGGCGGTGCTCGAGAGCGAGGTCGCCGGCTTCGGCGCCTCCGGCCGCAACGGCGGCTGGTGCTCCGCGCTCTTCCCGGCCTCGGCCGCCACGCTGGCCGGCCTCGGCGGACGGGAGGGCGCCCTGGCGCAGCACGCCGCGATGCGCGCGACCGTCGACGAGGTGGTGCGCGTGGCCGCCGCGGAGGGCATCGACGCCCACGTCGCCAAGGGCGGCACGATCACGCTGGCCCGCAGCGCCCCCCAGTGGCAGCGGGCCCAGCAGGAGGTCGCCGCCGCGCGCACCTGGGGCCGCGACGAGACCGACGTACGGCTGTGGGAGGCGGGTGAGACCACGGCCCGGCTCCGCGCGACGGAAGTGCTCGGGGCGACGTACACCCCCGACTGCGCGGTCATCCATCCCGCCCGGCTCGTGCGCGGCCTGGCCCGGGCGGTGGAGCGTCGCGGGGTCGACGTCTACGAAGGCACGCGGGTCACCTCGATCGAGCCCGGCGCCGCGGTCACCGACCGCGGCACCCTGCGGGCCCGGCACGTGCTGCGGGCGACCGAGGGCTTCACCGCCCTGCTCCCCGGGCGGCGTCGGGCGGTGGCCCCGGTCTACTCGCTGATGATCGCCACCGAACCGCTGTCCGACGCGGTCTGGGACGAGATCGGGCTGCGGGAGCGCGAGACCTTCACCGACCACCGGCACCTGATCATCTACGGCCAGCGCACCGCCGACGGACGGCTGGCGTTCGGCGGCCGCGGGGCGCCGTACCACCTGGGGTCGCGGATCCGGCCGGACTACGACCGCGACCGGGGCGTGCACGCGCGGCTGCTCGAGACGCTGGTCGACCTGTTCCCGGTGCTCGCCGGCACCCGCGTCACCCATGCGTGGGGCGGGCCGCTGGGGATCCCGCGCGACTGGTGCGCGTCGGTGGGTCTCGACCGCGGCACCGGCCTGGGCTGGGCCGGCGGCTACGTCGGTGACGGGGTGGCGACGTCCAACCTGGCCGGGCGCACCCTGCGCGACCTGGTGCTGGGGCGCGACACCGACCTGACCCGGCTGCCCTGGGTGGGGCACCGGTCGCGGGCGTGGGAGCCGGAGCCGCTGCGGTGGCTCGGCATCAACGCCGGCCTGCGCGCGATGACGGTCGCCGACGCGGAAGAGCGCCTGACCCGCCGGCAGAGCGTCGTGGCCCGCGCCGTCGCGCCGCTGCTGGGCTGACTGCTGGGCTGACTGCTGGGCTGACTGCTGGGCTGAGGTCAGCCCAGGCCGT